>JAEXGP010000383.1 GCA_023450775.1 Actinomycetes bacterium
CGTCAGTCCAGGCCCAGCACCCGCCGGGCGTTGCCGCGGAGGAACTTGGGCCACACCTCTTCCTTGAGCGGCACCTGGGGCAGCTCCCGGAAGATGCGCTCGAGCGTCAGCCCCATGGGGAAGTAGCCCCCGTAGATGATCTTGTCGGCGCCGCGGGTGTTGGCGTAGTCGATGATCGCCTTGGGGTAGTACCGGGGCGCGAACGCCGAGGTGGAGTAGTGGAGGTTCGGCCACTTCAGCATGAGCTTCACCGCGAGCGCTTCCCACGGCTCGGCGCCGTGGCGCATCACGACGGTCAGCTCGGGGAAGAACCAGCAGACCTCGTCGAGGTGCTCGACCTTCTGGCAGGCCATCGGCACGCGCGGGCCGGGCACGCCGACGCACATGAAGATCGGGATGCCGAGCTCGCAGCACTTGGCGTAGACGGGGTACCAGCGCTTGTCGTCGATCGGCACCTGCGGTGAGCACCCGGCGGGGAACGCGGCGACGGCGCGCAGTCCCACGGTCTCGTAGGTCCGCACGATCTTCTCGACGGCCTTCATGCCCTCGTTCGGGTCGACCCCCATGGACGGGAGGAACCGATCGGGGTGGTTCTTGAGCGCGCGGTGCTGGTCCTCGGAGCCCGATCCGATGAGCGCGGTCTCGATGCCGTAGTGGTCCATCAGCGCCAGGGCGTGGTCGACGGGGTCCGTCTCCTCGACCGCTGCGTGGGGCACGTCCTTGAACATGTACTCGACCGGGAACTCGAAGCTCTCCTGCGAGTCCTTGTCCCGCAGCTGCGGCGAGAGGAACTCGTAGACCTTGCGGATGTCAGCGAAGGGCAGGTCGAACATGGTGTCGACGATGCCGAGCCCGCTCGGCCAGGGGGTCTCCCCCAGCGGCTCCACCCCGGCTGCTGCGTTCACGTCGTCGGCCATCGGGCCAAGCTACCCGGAAGTGAAATCCGGTTCTAGTTCTCTGCTGCGCCGGTACCACCGACCACGGGCGCGAGCCGCGCTGCGAGGCGGGCCAGGTGGGCGCGCACGAGCTCCGCCGAGTCGCCCGGTTCCAGCTCCACCGGGGCCTCCACCGCCAGCTGCGACACGACCCAGGCGAGCCGGTCGACGAAGTCCCCCCGCAGCTCCACCCGGCAGCGCCCGTCGCCCAGATCCTGCGTGTCGTCGGCGAGCCACCGGATCGCGCTCGCCACCGTCGCGGCCGGGGCGTCGACGACGACCGTCACCGTGTGGGCCGTGGGCATGGAGCCGAGCGACCGCTCGACGAACGACGCGCCGTCGTCGGCCGGCAGCCGGCGGGGCGAGAACCGGGGACCGGCGAGCCGCGCTCCCGAGAGACGGTCCAGGCGGAACGTGCGCCAGTCGTCGCGGCGCACGTCGTAGGCCACCAGGTACCAGCGGCGGCCGGCCACGACGAGTTGGTGCGGCTCCACCAGGCGTCGGGAGCGCTCGCCGTCGCGGCGCTCGTAGTCGAAGTGGATCTGCTCGGAGTCGCGGCAGGCCTGCGAGATCAGCGCGAGCGCCTCGGGGTCCACCAACGGGCCGCGGTTCGACCACCGCAACGCCTCCACGTTGGAGTGCAGCGCGGCCACGCGGCGGCGGAGGCGGTCCGGCAGCACCTGCTCGAGCTTGGCCATCGCCCGGACCGACGTCTCCTCGATCCCCTCGATCGGCGCGTCGGCCGCGCCGCGGAGGCCGACCGCGATCGCCACCGCCTCGTCGTCGTCGAGCAGGAGCGGCGGCAGGTGGTTGCCCGCGGCCAGCCGGTAGCCGCCGGCGGTGCCGGTGGTGGCGTCGACCAGGTAGCCGAGCTCGCGCAGCCGCTCGACGTCGCGGCGCAGCGTGCGGGGGCTGACCTCCAGGCGCTCGGCCAGCTCGGCACCGGGCCAGAACCGGTGCGTCTGGAGGAGCGAGAGCAGCTGGAGCACCCGTGCGGTCGGATCGTTCATGCCGTCCAGGATCTTCGCGCTTGCGGCCAGGATCTGACCGCAACGCCGCGCACGCCGCGCGCTTCGTTCCCATCACGGCACCCTCCTGGGTGCCGTGATGGGAACAGAGCGGGCGTGGGAGTGCGAGTACCGTGACCCGGTGCGGCCCAACGTCCTGCTCGTCACGCTCGACCAGTTCCGCGCCGACTGCCTGGGCGTCGCCGGCCACCCGCTGGTCCGCACCCCCACGCTGGACCGGCTGGCGGCCGAGGGGGTGCGCTTCACGCACCACTTCTCCAACTGCGCGCCGTGCGGACCGGGTCGGGCCTCGCTCCTCACCGGCCTGTGGCAGATGAACCACCGGGTGACCGACAACGGCGCGCCCCTGGCCGCCGACCTGCCGACGCTGCCCGAGCGGCTGCGCACGCTCGGCTACCGGCCCACGCTGTTCGGCTACACGGACACCACCTACGACCCGAGCACGTTGCCGCCCGGCGCGCCCGAGCTGCGCCAGTGGGAGCAGCCCATGCGCGGCTTCGAGCTGGGCGTGCACCTGGACGACTTCATCGCCCCGTGGCTCGAGTGGCTCGCGGAGGAGGGCTACGACGTCCCGGCCCCGGACGACTACTTCTCCATCTACGACCGCGTCGATGTCCCCGTCCCCGAGGGTCGCGGCGAGACATGGGCGCCGCCCGTCTACGACGCCGAGCACACCGAGTCCGCCTTCCTCACGCGCCAGGCGCTCGACTGGCTGTCGCGCACGCTCGAGGAGCAGGGCGGCGCGGCGGACGGCAACCCGTGGTGCGCGCACCTCTCGTACCTTCGACCGCACCCGCCGTGGGTGGTGCCCGCCCCGTACAACGACATGTTCGACCCCGCGGACGTGCCGCCGCCCGTCCGCCACGAGGACCCCCAGGCCGAGGGCCAGGTGCACCCGTTCATGGCCGCCGCGCTCACGATCGTGCCGTCGCCGCCCGAACGGCTCGACCAGGACCAGCTGCGGGCCACCTACTACGGGATGATCGCCGAGGTGGACCACCAGCTCGGCGTGCTGCTCGACGGGCTCGACGCGCTCGGCCAGCGCGACGACACGCTGGTGATCGTCACCTCGGACCACGGCGAGCAGCTCGGCGACCACTGGCTGATCGAGAAGCTCGGCTTCTTCGACCAGAGCTACCGGATCCCGCTGATCGTCCGTTGGCCCGGCATGCAGGGCAGCGCGGGCAGGGTCGTCGACGCGTTCACCGAGAACGTCGACATCGTCCCCACGATCCTCGACGTGTGCGGCGGCGAGCCACCCGCGTTCTGCGACGGGGCGTCGCTGCGCCCGTTCCTCGACGGGGCGCTGTCGGGCGACGACGCGCCGGAGCGGTGGAGGGACGCCGTGCACCTCGAGTACGACTTTCGGATGCCGACGAGCACGATCGTCGAGGAGCTGTTCGACATCCGCCAGGACCAGTGCTCGATCAGCGTGATCCGCGACCGCGACGGCAAGTACGTGCAGTTCGGCGGCGGACTGCCGCCGCTGTTCTTCGACCTCGACGACGACCCCGGCGAGCTCCGGGACCTCGCCGGCGACGCCGACCGGGCGGGCCAGCTGCTCGGGTACGCGCAGCGCCTGCTGCGCATGCACATGGAGCACACCGACCCGCGGCTGGCGAATCACCGGGCCACGCTCCAGGGTCCGGTCTTCCGGGCCGACCCGCCGAGACCCTGACCGCCGGCCGATCTGACCGCCCGCCGACCTGACCACCCACCGACCAGCCAGGCAGCCGGGCCGGCAGCCGGGCGAGGGTACGCTCCCGTTCCCACGGGGGTGAGCGGTGCTCCCGTTGCGACCGGCAGGGGGACACATGCCGAGCAGTGTGGGGTTCGATCCGACGTCGCTGCAGGGGAAGCTGCAGACCTGGCTGGAGGCGCAGCTGCCGGATGCCGAGCACGTGGAGGTGTCCGGGTTGGACGCTCCCAAGGCGACCGGCCACTCGAGCGAGACCGTGCTGTTCGACGCGTCATGGGACGAGGCCGGCGAGCACCACGAGGAGCCGTTCGTGCTGCGCACCGCGCCGAGCGGCCACACCGTGTTCCCCACCTACGACCTCGGCCAGCAGTACGAGGTCATGCGCCGGGTCGCGGCCGCAGCTCCAGAGGTCCCGCTGCCGCCGCTGCGCTGGTACGAGCCCGACGCGAGCCACATCGGCGGCGAGTTCATCGTGATGGGCCGCGTCGACGGGCTCGTCCCGCCCGACCGCCTGCCCTACACCATGGAGGGCTGGCTGCTCGAGACGTCCACACCCGAGGAGCAGCGCACCCTGCAGGACTCCGCGATCGACACGCTCGCCGCGATCCACCGGATCGACTGGCAGGCGGCCGGCTTCGGTCCCCTGCTCGACCGACCGGGCCTCGGCGCCACCGGCCTGGACCAGGAGCTGCGCTTCTACGAGGACTTCCTGGAGTGGGGCCGCGGCGACCATCCGCACGAGCGGTTCTACGAGGTGGCCCGCTGGTTGCGGGCACACCAGCCCGATCCCGAGCCGGCGCCGGTCCTCAGCTGGGGCGACGCCCGCATCGGCAACATCATCTTCCGGGACCACCGGCCGGTCGCGGTCCTGGACTGGGAGATGGCGTCGATCGGTCCGCCGCAGGTGGACCTGGCGTGGTTCTGCCTCTTCGAGCGCTTCTTCTCGCAGGAGCTCGGCATGCCGAACCTGCCCGGGTTCGCGCCCATGGACGAGGTGGTCGCGCGCTACGAGAAGGCCACCGGCATCGAGGTCGGCGACCTGGGCTGGTACACGGTCTGGGGCGCCTACCGCTACGCGCTCGTCATGATGCGCATCTGCCAGGCCGAGGCGATCGCCGAGATCGAAGGCTTCCCCGAGGACGACAACGTGGCCACGATCATGCTGGACCGCGTGCTCGAGGAGAACTCCTGACGCACCGCCGTCAGGCGCCGATGCGGATCTCGCGCTGGGTGCCGTCGGGCGAGATCTCGACGACGACCGGTTCGCTGAGCACGGTCACGTACATCGTGCCGTCCTCGGCGAACGCGACGTTGTCGAACGGGCCGGGCCGCTCGATGCGGACCGCCTCGGTGACGGTGCCGGCCGCGACGTCGACGTCGAGCACCACGCCCTCGATGTTGGCGAGCGCCACGTAGCGCCCGTCCGGGTGGCGATCGGTGGCGAGCACGAGCGGCAACCCCTGCACGACGACGTCCACCTGACCGGTCCCGGGATCGATCCGGACGATGCGGTCGCCCCCCACCGGGGCCAGCACCTTGTTCTCGTCGTCCACCGCGAACGCGTTGACGAGGTCGAGCCCGCTCGCGACGGACCTTGGCGTCGTCGAGCCCGGATCGAGCTGGTACAGGTCCGAACCGGGGACCATGCGGGCGACGAACACGGTGCCGTCGTCGGCCGTCGCGACCGGGTTGAGCACGCTGCCGACCGGGGCCACCACCGAGTAGGCGTCGTCGCGGATGACCCCCAGGTCGCCGCTCACGTAGCCGGTCACCCAGATCTCACCGTCCGCGCCGACGGCCACGTCGTCGGGACCGGCGCCTGCGGTCGGGACGCGCGCCAGGATCTCGCCGGTCCGACGGTCGACGCGGAGCACGGCGTCCTCGGCGATGCTCGCCAGCCACAGGGTGTCACCGTCGACCACGAGGCCATTGAGCCCACGGGGCGCGGTCTGGTCCGCGATCGGCCGGGGCGCGGTCGTCGTCGACGTGGTGGACGACGGCGCCGGTTCGGCGCCCGGCGCGGCGTCCGGTTCGTCGTCGGACGAGCAGGCGATCGGCACGAGCAGGCCGACCACGCAGAGGACCGCGGGCAGGAGCGCTCGGCGAGGTGACACGCGCGTGACCCTAGGAGGCGCGACGATGCGCCGACCGGGTGAGCGCCGGTCGAGGTCCGCTCACCGGGATCCCATGCCCGGGACCGGCAGCCGCCACCACTAGGGTGAGCCGGTCCGCCCGGCGGCTCGGTCGCACGACCAACACGGTCCCGAACCACCCGGTCCTGGGCCACGAGCCGCCCCGATCGCGTGCAGAGGCGCTCTGTCACGATGGCCCGCCGGCTCCCGTCCTGGATCCCGCGGCCCTTGGTCCTGGGCCGCCGACTGGTCGCCCTCCTGGGTCCGACCGGCGGCGCCGCGCGCCAGAGCCTCGTCGCCCTGCTGTTCAACTCCGCCACCAGCTTCGTGGCCGGCGCGGTCCTGGGCTCGATCACCGGCACGTTCGAAGCCCTCCCCGGCCTGCTCGTGATGGTGCCGGCGGCCATCGGGCTGCGCGGCAACATCTTCGGCACGCTCGGCAACCGGCTGTCGACATCGATCCACACCGGTACGTTCCGCCTGAGCTTCAAGCGCGAGACGATCCTCGGCCAGAACGTGATCGCCTCGATCGCGCTCACGTTCTCGCTCTCGCTGATCCTCGCGGTCGTCGCACGGATCATCGCCGTCGGACTCGGCGTCGAGAACACGATCGGTGTGCTCGACCTGGCGTTCGTGTCGATCGCCGGCGGTTTGCTCGCGAGCGTCGTCGTGCTCGGGGCCACGATCCTGCTGTCGATCGGCGCCGTCCGCCGCGGCTGGGACATGGACAACCTGGTCGCACCGACCGTGTCCACGCTCGGCGACGTCATCACGATCCCGGCGCTGTTCCTGGCCACCAAGCTGCTCGGCCACGGGTCGCTCACCTCGGCGCTCGCGTGGTCGATGGTCGCGCTGACCGTCGTCGTGTTCGCCGGGGCGGTCCGGTCCCGGCTGGCCGAGCTCCGCCAGATCATGTGGGAGTCGCTGCCGGTCCTGACCGCGGCGGTGGTGCTGTCCACGCTCGCCGGCATCGCAGTGCAGAAGCAGCTGACGGTGTTCGCCGCACTGCCGGCGCTGCTGGTGCTGGAGCCCGCGTTCGTGAGCTCCGCCGGCGCGCTCGGCGGCATCCTGTCGAGCCGGGCCGCCACCGACCTGCACCTCGGCATCGTCGAGCCCACGCTGCGGCCCGGTCGCATCATCACGCAGGACGCCGTGCTGGTGTTCGCCCTCGGGTTCCCCGTCTACCTGTTCAACGGCCTCGGCTCCGCGGGCGTCGCGCAGCTGCTGGGCCAGGACGGTCCCGGCGTGGGGTGGATGGTGCTGCTCTCGCTCATCGGCGGCGCGATCACGGTCGCCTTCGTCATCGCGCTCGCCTACTACTCCACCGTGGCGGCGTGGCGCTTCGACGTGGACCCCGACACCTACGGCATCCCCGTTGTGACGGCGACGGTCGACTTCGTCGGCGTCGTCATCATGATCGTCACGATGTTCGCATTGGGGATCGCCTAGGTCGGTCGCGCACCGTCCGGGCGCTTGCGTTGTCCGGGCAGCGCGTGGGTTGGTTCGGGCGGGACCGGGGGCCGAGTCCGAGACCTACCCCGCTTCGCTCCTCGCAACGGTCTCGCCCTCGACCCCCGACCCCACCCTTCGGGTTGGCCGCTGATTCGCTCGTTTGTGGACCTGACGACTGCGCCGTCGGCGCAGGCTGTCCTTCGGCAATTTGGTTGCCGGACCCGCTCCTCAGGTAGGAGTCCGCAGACAGCTATCCGGCGTCGAGGAGGTCGGAGACCAGGGCGGCGATGGGGCTGCGCTCGGATCTCGTCAGCGTGACGTGGCCGAACAGCGGGTCGCCCTTGAGGAGGGTGACCACGCTGGCGATGCCGTCGCGCCGACCCACGCGCAGGTTGTCGCGCTGGGCCACGTCGTGGGTGAGCACCACACGGCTGTTCTCGCCCAGGCGGGTGAGGGCGGTGAGCAGCACCATGCGCTCCAGGTTCTGCGCCTCGTCGACCACCACGAAGCAGTCGGTGAGCGTGCGGCCCCGGATGTGGGTCAGCGGCAGCACGTCGACCAGCCCGCGGTCGACGACCTCGTCGATCACCTCGGGACCGGCGATCGACTCCAGGGCGTCGGTGACCGCCGCGGCCCACGGCGACATCTTCTCGCTCTCGCTGCCCGGCAGGTACCCGAGCTCCTGACCGCCGACGGCGAACAGCGGCCGGAAGATGATGACCTTGCGGTGGGTGCGGCGCTCGAGCACCGCCTCGAGCCCGGCCGCCAGCGCGAGCACCGACTTGCCGGTGCCGGCCGAGCCGCCCAGCGACACGATGCCGACCGACTCGTCGGCCAGCAGGTCCAACGCCACCCGCTGCTCGGCAGAGCGGCCGCGGACGTCGAACAGCTGCCGGTCGCCGTCGACCAGGTGCGCCAGGCCGTCGCCGCGCTGGCGCGCGAGCGCGGAGCCTGCCGCCGAGCGCAGCACGATGCCCGAGTTCACGAGCGGCGCCACGTCGTCGGGGAGCCTGACCGTGCGCTCGTGGTACAGGCGGTCGACGAGCGAGGCGTCGACGTCGAGCTCGACCATGCCCGGCCACGTGTCGGGATCGACCAGCTCGTGGCGGTACTCCTCGGCGTCGATGCCGATCACCGCGGCCTTGAGCCGCAGGGGGAGGTCCTTGCTCACGAGCACCGCGTCCAGGCCCTTGTCGGCCAGGTTGCGCGCCACGGCCAGGATGCGGTGGTCGTTGATCCCCGACTGGAACGCATCCGGCAGCGAGGAGCTGTCGACGTGGTTGAGCTCCACGCGCACCCGGCCGCCGCGGTCGTTCACCGGCACCGGATCGGTGAGCGTGCCGTTGGCCACCCTCAGGCGTTCGAACGACCGGAGCGCCTCACGGGCGGACCACCCGAGCTCGGGATGCTGGCGCTTCGCCTCCAGCTCCGTGAGGACGACGAGGGGGATCACCACGTCGTGCTCGTCGAACTTCTCGAGCGCTGCAGGGTCCGCCAGCAGCACCGAGGTGTCGAGGACATATGTACGTGTGTCGATGGGCCGAACGTACCCCCGCGCCCCGACGGTGGGGAGGCAATCCGGGCCGCCGGCTGTGAACGTCGCGTGAAGCGGTGGCGACGGCCCCGATCGTGTCGCCGGGGAGCGCCGCGGCGACCGCTCCAGGAGCACGTCCGACCCACCCGCATCGGAGCACCGCAGGCTCTGGCGGGGTCGTTACGATTCGGGTCCGACCTCGGAGGTGTCTTCCCCCATGACCGACGACCAGCCCCAGC
>JAEXGP010000384.1 GCA_023450775.1 Actinomycetes bacterium
CGCGAACTGCAGCGTCGCTGTTGCCGTCGGCGCAGAACACTTCCTTCACCACCACCCACCGTTCGGTCTCGCTCACGTTCACAGGGTGCCACGCGAGGCCGTCCCAGAACACCGGACATGGGCCACTTCATGCTGTGTTGCATGCGCCTGGTTCGAGGCGAGATTTTCGATTCCGATCCGCCCTGAGAGCGCAAGACTGTCAGACCCCCTTCGTATGGTGTCGAACATGCGTTCGACTGGGGAAGGGAACGAGGAGCCGACCGGCTCGGACGACTCCGCCGGCGGCGACGGCGTTGCTGCGGAGGGCGGTGGGGTGGTGGTGTCGTTCGGGGAGCCGGTGTTCGAGGTGCCGTCCGAAGCCGCTGCGGTTCTGGATGCGTTGCGGGTGTTGAACGAGGTCGATCTCCGTGCGCTCAGTGATGACGCGCTGCTCGGCTTGTTCGACGGTCTCGAAGCGGTCGACCGTCTGGTTCATGGTTCCCGGTTCGGCATGTTGGCGGAGTTGGAGGCTCGTGAGTTGACGGACCGTCGTCTGGGTCATGTGACGGCGAACGAGGCGGGGTGGCGTCATGGCGCGAACCCGATGCGGGTGAAGGCGGATGTGGCGGTGGCGAACACGCTGCGCCGGCATCAACCCAAGTTGGCTGCGGCGTTGGCGAGGGGTGAGGTGGCGGTGGATCGGGTGCGGGAGGTGTGCCGTCACGTCAACGAGCGGAACCGTCACGCGTTCGAGGGCGCACAGGACTCGTTGATCGATCTGTGTCGCCGGCAGTCGCGGTTCTCGCAGTTCTCACGTGATGTCGAGCAGCTGGCCCGCCTCGCGGACGCCGACGGTGTGGAGCCGCCGTTGCCGCGGAACCATGCGAAGGTCGATCTGCACGGCGATCAGCTCACCGCCAGCGTCGAGTTGTTCGGGTCGCAGGCGATGGCGTTCGCAGCGCGGGTCGAAGCGGAGGCGGACCGCCTGTTCCGCCTGCATCGGGCGGAGGGGGTGTTGAGTGTCGATCTGCCGGTCCCGCCTCGCTCGGAGTTGTTGGCGCAGGCGTTGTTCAACCTGGTCGAACGGGGTTCGAGTGACCGTGCGCGTGGCCGGTTGGGTCCGACGGCGGACATCTCGATCATCGTCGACGTCGACCAAGCCACGGTCGGTGACCTGTTCGCCGATGGCGTGTTGCTCCCGGGGAAGGGGGCGTCGGTCGACTGGTCGAAGAAGGCGATGGATCTCACCGGTGCGACGCTGCGGTACGCGTCACACGAGTGGGAGATGCTCACTTGTGATGCGGAGTACTCGTGGGTCATCAAGGACGCAGGCGGCCACCCCGTCGCGTGCCAGCACGGCGAACGTCACGCCAGCCGTGAGCAGCGCCGGAACCTCGAGTTCCGAGACGGCCGGTGTTGTTTCCCGGGCTGTGACATGAAGTCGAGTTGGTGCGACGCGCATCACGTGCACCACTACGGCGACGGTGGTCGTACCGAGATCTGCAACATGGCGCTCCTGTGTCGGCGCCATCACGGGGTGGTGCATCGGCGGGGCTGGTCGATGAAGGCCAACACGGCACCGGGACCGGGTGAGGGGTTCTTCACGATCACCACCCCCACCGGCACCGTGCTGCACACCCAACACGAACGACCACCCGCACCCGTCTGAGCACGGGACCGGCCGGACCAACCACCACCCAGCTTCCCCACGCATCCCGCCATCGAGCTCGTTCCGACCATCCGCGCCCCCGGCGCGGGCACACCCGCGTCCGGGCAGACCCCGTACGCTGCCCCGGATGTCCATCCGTGTGGGGTTCCTGGGGGCCGGCCTCATCGCCGCCTATCACGCCATCCAGCTCAACGTCGTCCGGGACGGTGCCGGGCCCGACAACCGGATCGTGGCGGTGTACGACCCCGACCCGGAGCGCGCCAAGGGCCTCGCCGGCGGTCAGGGCGCCACCGTGTGCGCCTCGCCGCAGGAGGTCATCGAGGCGTCCGATGCGGTGTTCGTGTGCACCTGGACCGCCGAGCACCTGCCGATGGTCCGCCTGGTCGCGGAGGCCGGCACGCCGCTGTTCTGCGAGAAGCCGCTGTCGCTCGACCTGCCGCGCTCGCGGGAGCTCGTCCAGGTGGTGCGCGGCGCGGGCATCGTGAACATGGTCGGGCTCGTCATGCGCTCCAGCCCGACGCTGCTGGTCATGCGCGAGATGATCCACGACCCGAGCTCGGGCCGGGTCATGAACGTGGTCTTCCGCGACGACCAGTACATCCCCACCCAGGGCATGTACGCGTCGACCTGGCGCGGCGACATCGAGCTGGCCGGCTCCGGTGCGCTCATGGAGCACTCGATCCACGACCTGGACCTCCTGGAGTGGTTGCTCGGGCCGGTCGACACCATCGGCGCCCACCAGTCGTTCTTCCACGGCATCGAGGGCATCGAGGACTCGGTGAGCGCGCTGCTGCGCTTCACGAGCGGCGCCTCGGGCAACCTCGCGTCCATCTGGCACGACGTGCTGAGCCGGCCGAGCCAGCGACGCATGGAGGTGTTCTGCGAGAACGCCACGATCACCCTCGAGTCGGACGACGTGGGACCGGTGCGCCGTCAGACGGCCGACGCCGAGGAGGTCGTGGGCGGCGTGGACCTGATCCCGTGGCTGGCCGCGAGGGGGATCGCCACCCCGAGCGCCGAGGAGGAGTTCCTCCGGGCCGTCGCCGTGCACCTCGAGGGCGGGACGCCCGAACGCCTGCGCCCCGACGTCGAGGACGCGTTGAGGGCCCACGTGCTCGCCGACGCCACCTACCGGTCCGCCGTCGTCGGCGGCGACCCCGTGGCCATCCCCGAACCGTGACCGGATCCGCCGGCGACCGGACGCTCGGCGTCGGCGCCGCGCTCGTCGACGGCGAGCTCGTCCCCGGCGACCTGGCGGTCGGGGTGGACGGTCGGATCGCTGCGGTCGGGGTGGGATCAGGCGAGGGCCGCGGACACGTGGCGATCCCCGGACTGGTGGACCTGCAGGTCAACGGGTTCGCCGGCGTCGACCTCCGCCGGACCGACGTGGCGGGCTACCGGGTGGCGGGTGAAGCCCTGGCGGCGCACGCCGCCACCGCGGTCCAGCCCACGTTCTTCGGGCTGTCGCTCGACCGCTACGTGGGCGCGCTCGGAGTGCTGGCCGATGTGGCGGCCGACCAACGGGCAGGGTTGGCGTCGGGGTCGCTGTGGGGTTGCCGGTTCCTGCCGGCGCACCTGGAAGGACCGTTCCTCAACCCGACGTTCAAGGGGGCCCACGACGAGCGCACCTTCCTGGCGCCGTCGATCGACGCGGCGGACCGCCTGCTCGCGACCGGTCAGGTCGGCTTCATGACGGTGGCGCCCGAGCTTCCCGGCGGCATCGCCCTGGTCCGCCACCTCGCGGCGAACGGCGTGGTGGTCAGCATCGGTCACTCCGATGCGGACGTGGACGCCACGCTGGCGGCCGTCGACGCCGGCGCTCGCCACCTCACCCACTGCTGGAACGCCCACCGGCGTCTCACGTCGCGAGACCCCGGCCCCGCAGCGGTGGCGCTGTCGCGGCCGGACGTCGTCGTGGGCCTGATCCCCGACGGTGTGCACGTGGCGGACGAGGTGCTGCGGCTGACCCTGCACGCCGCGGAGGGGCGCGTGGCGGCGACGACCGACTGCATCCCGCCCGCGGGCTTGGCGTCGCTCGACGAGTGGGAGGAGGAGCCCGGCATGACGGTCACCGTGCGCGACGGCCGGGCGACGCTCGCCGACGGCACGCTCGCCGGCAGCATCGCCACGCCCGACCAGGTGCTGCGCCACCTCGTCGACCTCGGACTGGAGCTCCCCGACGCGGTGGATGCGTGCGGCGGGGTCCAACGCCGGTTGCTCGGGCTGGCGGACGTGCGGCTGCGGCCGGGCGACGTCGCGGACGTCGCCGTCCTGGACGACGGCCTGCGGCCCGTGCGGACGCTGGTCGCGGGCCACGAGGTGTTCGCCGCCTGAGCGGGCCGCGGCGTTTGACGGTCGTGACGCCGCCGGGAACACTCGGACCCACGTCACGTCGGAGCCGAGGGGGCACGCAGTGGGACCGTTGAGCGGGATCAGGATCATCGAGGTCGCAGGCATCGGACCCGGACCGTTCGCAGCGATGATGCTGGCCGACATGGGTGCGGACGTGATCCGGGTGGACCGCGCCGCGAACGCCATGGGCGGCGATCCCGAGGTGCCGCCGTCGGACGTGCTCAACCGCGGCCGCCGGTCGATCGCGCTGGACCTGAAGTCGCCCGAGGGCATGGCCGTGCTGATGGACCTCGTCGAGCACGCCGACGGGCTCATCGAGGGCTTCCGTCCCGGTGTCGCCGAGCGACTGGGTTTCGGACCCGAGGCCTGCGCCGAGCGCAACCCCAAGCTCGTGTTCGGACGCATGACCGGCTGGGGTCAGGACGGCCCGTACGCGCCGACCGCGGGCCACGACATCAACTACATCGCCCTCGCCGGCGTCCTGGCCCACCTCGGCCGGGCGGACGAGAAGCCCACCCCGCCGATCAACCTGGTCGGTGACTTCGGCGGCGGCGGCATGCTGCTCGCGTTCGGCATGGTCTGCGCGCTGCTCGAGGCCCAGCGGTCCGGCTCCGGCCAGGTCGTCGACGCCGCCATGGTCGACGGCGCCGCCACCCTCATGACGATGATGTGGGCGTTCTCCGCCATGGGCATCTGGTCCGAGGAGCGGGGCACGAACATGCTCGACACCGGCGCCCACTTCTACGACACGTTCGAGTGCGCCGACGGCGGCTACGTGTCGATCGGCTCGATCGAGCCGCAGTTCTACGCCCAGCTCGTCGAGCTCACCGGGCTCGAGAAGCACTACTCCGACAAGGGCCAGGAGCTGCCCCGCCAGATGGACCGGGCGGCGTGGGGCGAGCTCAAGGGCGCGCTGACCGAGATCTTCCTCACCCGCACTCGCGACGAGTGGTGCGAGGTCATGGAGGGCACCGACGTGTGCTTCGCTCCCGTGCTCACCATGAGCGAGGCCCGGAACCACCCGCACAACGTCGCCCGCGGCACCTTCGTCGAGGTCGCCGGCATCCCGCAGCCCGCACCGGCGCCGCGGTTCAGCCGCACCACGGCCGAGATCCAGCGGCCGCCGGCGCACGTGGGCCAGCACACCGACGAGGTCCTGTCGGACTGGCTGGGACTCGACGCCGAGCGCCTCGCCGCGCTGCGCGACTCGGGCGCCGTCGCCGGCTGATCAGCCCGGGCGCCATCGCCGGCAGACCTGGGTGCCGCGGGGCCGGGCGGGCGGTGTCGGGACCGAGCGTTAGCCTCCCGCAGATGTCGACCGTCGTGTGCTTCCACGCCCATCCCGACGACGAGTGCATCCAGACCGGGGGGACCATGGCCCGGGCCGCTGCCGAGGGGCACCGCGTCGTGCTCGTGGTCGCCACCCGCGGCGAGCACGGCGAGATCGTG
This sequence comes from Actinomycetes bacterium, assembly GCA_023450775.1. GTDB lineage: Bacteria > Actinomycetota > Acidimicrobiia > Acidimicrobiales > Microtrichaceae > Dermatobacter. The sequence continues at coordinate 5,450 of JAEXGP010000384.1, forward strand.
CCCGACGTCCTCGAGGAGGGCGAGGCGCTGTGGCAGCGGCGGATCGCCGAGACCTACGAGGCCGCCCGGATCCTGGGTGCCGAGCGCGTCGAGTTCCTGGGCTACGTCGACTCCGGGATGATGGGCGAGCCCGGCAACGACGCGCCGTACTCCTTCTGGTCCGCGGACGTGGAGCACGCAGCCCACCGCCTCGCCGCCATCCTCACCGAGGAGTCGGCGGACGTGCTGACCGCCTACGACCACCACGGCGGCTACGGCCACCCGGACCACATCCAGGTCCACCGGGTGGGGCTGCGCGCCGCGGAGATCGCGGGCACGCCGATCGTGCTCCAGGCGACGATGAACCGGGACTACATCAAGGCCGGCCTCGCCGAGGCCCGCGCCGCGGCGGAGGCGGCCCGCGAGGTGGGTGACGAGATCGAGACGCCGGCCGATGAACCCGAGTTCGAGCCGCCCGACGACTTCGGCGAGCCCGAGGCGAACATCACCCACGCGATCGACGTCCGGGACCTCACCGATCGCAAGCGGGCGGCCATGCAGGCCCACGCCAGTCAGATCGCGCCCGACTCCTGGTTCCTCAAGATGGACGACGAGCAGTTCGAGCGTGCGTTCGGGACCGAGTGGTTCATCCGCGTCGGGCGACCGCGAGGCGAGGGCGCGCCCTTCGCCGCCTCGATCTGGGACTGACCAGCACCAGGTCGCCGCGGCGACGACGCTGGGGCTGCGGCGGGCACTTGGTGCCGGCGCCGATCAGCATGGACACGGCCAGCCCGACCGCCAGCCACAGGGCGAGGAGCAGGACGAGCATCCACATGCCCAGACCCTTCCCCGCCCGGGCGCTCGTCATGCGTCCGTAACAATGGAAGCCGGCGCTCGTCGGACGTGTGAGGGCCCGGGGTGCGGCTCCGCTGGGAGACCGCCGCTAGGGCAGCAGCGGCTCGGCGGGGGTGTGGCCGGCGTTGGCCCAGGCGTCGACGAACGCCTCGAGCGCGTCGTTGGGGTCCTGGGCCGGATCCGACGGGTCGCCGATCGGGCCGTAGCCCTCGTCGTACGCCTCGGCCCCCGGCATGCTCAGCCGGCCGGCGTCCCGCAGCTCCTCGAAGCTGATGGGCGGGACGTAGCCGTCCACGTCACGTCGGGCGGTCGTGGAGGGTTGGGTCTGAGGGGTCATGTCGCTCCTTGGATGGACGCCTCGCGGCGCATCGCCCCTCCGCCTGCCGGGACAGCCACCCCGACCTCGTCGACCGTACCCGACCTCCGTCGCCGGGTGGCGGAATGTGAGGAGATCCTCCGATCTCTCGCTTCGTGACCACTCAGGAACGACCGGTCGACCGGCCGTCGGAAGGTGGGAGAAGCCGGTCGGGAGATGCCCGTCGGGAGAGGTCAGGAGGTGAACATCTCGGGGGTCAGCCCGCGGAGCGGACCGTCGCCGCGCAGCACGACCGTGCGCTCGACGAAGCGGACCACCACGGCGTCGCCCTCGAACTCGCCCAGGATCAGGTGGCCGTCCGCGTCCGCGCCGGTGATGCACAGCAGCTCGACGTGGTGGCGTTGCAGCTCGCCGGCGTACTCCTCCACGCCGTCGGCCACGACCTCCCAGTCGATCAGGTCGGTGGCGGGCCCGTCCTCGTCGACGCGCGAGACCGCCACGAGCGTGCCGAAGCGGACGGGGACCTCAGCACCGTCGAGGCGGAGGCGGTGGATCACGAGCCGGGCGTGCTGCACCGGCGCAGCATGCCACCGGTTTCGAGCGCCCCGGAACGTCCCCACTAAGGTCCCGCCGGTGTTCGCCTCCGTCCTGCAGTTCCACACGGAGTGGGCGTGGATGGTCATCCTCGGCAACGCGCTGGGTGGCCTGTGGTGCCTGGGAGCCCACTGGATCCCGGCGCTGCGGGTCCGGGCGCTGTGGTGGTTCGTGATCTTCGTCGAGGCGACGATCTTCGTGCAGGTCAGCCTCGGCGTGTACATGGTGGCGGGCGAGGGCTTCAAGGCGCCGCAGTTCCACATGTTCTACGGCTTCGTGGCGATCATCACCGTGGCGATCCTGTACAGCTACCGGAACCAGATGAAGGCGTACCAGTACCTGCTGTACGGCTTCGGCGGGCTCTTCCTGATGGGCCTCGGCATCCGGGCGATGCTCGTGGGTTGAACCCGAGCGATCGTCCCCGGATGCTCGTCAGCAACACGGCATCCGGGCGATGCTCGTGCCTACTTGGGATCGCGGAGGGCGGCGAGGGCGGCGCGGGCCAGGATCTGGGCGCCGAGCGGGATCACCGACTCGTCCACGTCGAAGGTGCCGGCGTGCAGGTCGAGCCGGTCGGCGAGCCCGGGGGGATGGGTGCCGAGGCGGCCGTAGGAGCCGCCGGTCCGCTCCAGGTACCAGCTGAACGAGTCGCCGCCGACGCTGCGGGGTGACGTGACCACGCCGTGGGCGCCCAGCACCTCGACGCCGGCCGCGGCCAGGAGCGCGGTCTCGTGCTCGCGGTTGACCACCGGGGGCACGCCGCGACGGTGCATCAGGTCCCACGCGGCGCCGGTCGGTCCGACGACCTGCGCGAGCGCGTTGCGGACCAGGGTGTCGGCCCGGTGCCAGACGCCGCGGTCGGGCGTCCGCAGGCTGCCGCGCAGCTCCGCCCTGGTCGGGATCACGTTGTGCGCGTCGCCGGCCGAGATCGCCCCGAACACCAGCAGCAGCTCCGAGTCGCCCGCGGCCTCGGCGACGAGCGGCGGCAGCTCCCGCACGACGCGGGCGGCGACGTCGACCAGGTCCACCGTGAGGTGCGGTCGGGCCGTGTGCCCGCCCGGACCGGACAGGTGGATCTCGACCAGGTCGGCCGCCGCGGTGAGCGGGCCGGTGCGCACACCGAGGTGTCCGGCGTCGAGCTTGGGGTCGCAGTGCAGCCCGAAGATCGCATCGATCCCGTCGAGCGCCCCGGTGGCGATCACCTCGACCGCGCCGCCGGGGACGCGCTCTTCGGACGGCTCGAAGATCAGCCGGACCCGGTGGGGAGCGGTGCGGTCGCCGGTTGCCCCCCGGCGCAGCAGCTCGTGCAGGGCCAGACCGGCGCCGAGCGTCACGACCGTGTGGACGTCGTGGCCGCAGGCGTGGGCCACGCCGTCGCGCCGCGACCGGTACGGCACGTCCTTGTCGTCCTGCATGCTCAGCGCGTCGATGTCGCCCCGGATGGCGACCGTGGGCGGCGCGTCGCCGGGGCCCACGTCGCACACCAGGCCGGTGCCGCTCGGCAGCACGACGGGGGAGAGGCCTGCGACCTCGAGTCGCTCGACGAGCAGGGTGGTGGTGTCGTGCTCCTCGCCGCTGGGCTCGGGATGCGCGTGCAGGTGACGGCGGAGCGCGACCAGCTCCTCGGCGTGCACCGCGACCAGCTCTGCGACCGGGTCGGACTCGTCCACCTCGGTGCTCACGCGGCGGCCCCGGCATCCCACTCCCGGAGGAGCAGGTCCACCACGTCGCGGTGGTCGCCCCCGGCGGCGAGCACGGCGCGCTGGCGCTGGGCGCCGTTGCCGTCCCGGAGGATCCGCGACACGAGCGACAGCTCGTCGGCGCAGCACAGCTCGGCCGCGACCGGCCGCAGGCGTTCGACGGTCTCGGCGACCAGCTCGCGGGCCGAACGGCGCGTGCCCCGGTCGTCGGTGATCAGCTCGGCGTCCAGGCCGTGGCGGGCCGCCAGCCACTTGTTCTCACGGATCACCCAGTCCCGCACGGTCGAGGTGCCCTCGCCGGCCGCCGCCCGCGCCTGCAGGTCCGCGACGCTGCACTGCGCGAGCGCGACGAGCGCCCGCACCTCGTCCATGGACTGGATCGCGTCGCACATGCGCAGCTCCACCGTGCCGAAGTCGGGGTGCGGTCGGACGTCCCACCAGACCTCGCGGATCGAGTTGATGGCTCCCGCGGCGAGCAGGGTGTCCATGAACTCCTGGAAGTCGTCCCAGCAGTCGAGCCCCGGCGGCAGACCGGCGGTCGGGAGCGACTCGAAGATCTTGGTCCGGGCCGAGCTCAGGCCGGTGTCCTGTCCTTCCCAGTACGGGCTCGACGCCGAGAGCGCGAGGAACAGCGGGAGCTGCTCGGCCAAGCCGTTCGTGACCGCCACCGCCATCTCGCCGGACCGGACGCCCACGTGCACGTGCGTGCCGTGGATCGCCAGGCGCCGGGCCGGCCAGCCGATCCGCTCGATGAGCTCCCGGTAGCGATCCGCGGGGCTGACCTCCAGATCCAGCCAGCGCGTGAACGGGTGCGTGCCGGACGCGACGAGGCCCAGGTCGGCTTCACCCCCGACCAGCGCCGTGGTCACCTCCTCGAGCGTGGCGGTCAGGTCCGCGACGGCACCGGCGACCGAGTCGTTGATGCCGGTGATCACCTCGAGCGTCGACTCGAACAGCTCGTGCTTCACCTTGGGGTGCTCAGATCCGTTCGCGGCAACGCCGCTGTCCTGCTGCGAAGCGGCAACGCCGCTGTCCTGCTGCGAAGCGGCAACGCCGCTGTCCTGCTGCGAAGCGGCAACGCCGCTGTCCTGCTGCGAAGCGGCAACGCCGCTGTCCTGCTGCGAAGCGGCAACGCCGCGGTC
>JAEXGP010000029.1 GCA_023450775.1 Actinomycetes bacterium
CTTCAGGACCCGTGCGATCTCGGACCAGTGGATCGTGGCGGGGTGGCGGCTGGTGGTGACCAGGTCGAACGCGCTGTCGGCGAACGGGAGCGGCGGCGCCTCGGCATCGGCGACCACGACGACTCCCAACGGGTGCAGGAGCGTGGTCGCCTTGGCGACGTTGGGCGGCCAGCCTTCGGTCGCGACCAGTGTGGGTGGGAAGTTGTCGACCCCGGCACCGGCGAGGACTTCGCCGCCACCGGTCTGGATGTCCCAACGCAGCGGTGGCCGTGGACAGACGTTGACCGAGAAGCCGCTGATACCCCCACGACGGACGTTCCTCGGTCGCGCGACCGTCGAGCCACGAGAAGTCCCAACCCTCGACCGAGGTTGCACTCGCTTCATCGATGAGTTCGTCGAACGTCCTCGCCACGTCGACATCAGACCACTGCGTCGGCTCGAAGAACCGGCATCACTCGCCTGCAGCGCTGCTCATTCGTCTCCGCCGGTCGGTTGCTTCTGCGCGGCTGCGCGAGCCGCCGCCTCCACCTGCTCGAGAAATGTGGCGCGTTGCGCGTCGTCCTTCATCTGGACGTTGTCGAATCGCGGGAGCAGCCCAGCGGACCCGTCGATGAGCTCTCGAAGCACGTCGGCGTGACCCGCGTGACGCTGTGTCTCTGCCGTGATGTGGACCAACACGTGGTGCAGCGTCACCGCTTCGTCGCCCCACCAAGCAACCCGTCCCGGCGCATCTGGCGACAACTCGGCGATGGTGCCGTCGGCCAGCGACCACGCTCGTCGGGTGCCGTCGATGATCTCGGCGCTCGTCCGATCCGCAGCCACCCAGAACTCGGCGTTCGGTCCGGTGCCGGAGATCAGCCACGACAGTGTCGGGTCAGTCGGCCGGTCGAACACCCCAGTGAAGTAGCGGAGGTGTGAACAGGCGCTGTGCTTGACCAGGCCGAGCAGGTTCGTCCCACTCGGTGTCATCGGCCGCCGCATGTCGTACTCGCCGAGTCCGTCGAGCTTCCACAGCAGTGCGTCTCGAGCGTCGCGCAGGTAGCCGTGGAGCTCGGACACGACATCGTGAATGGTCACGTCAGCATCCTCCCGCATGCGGTCATCGTCGCGTCCGCTGCCGCTCGCTGTACGGCATCGAGCCGGCTCCTACTCGCCTTCGATGTGAACGCCTGGGCCGGGCCCGGCTGCGCGGACCTGCCAAACGTCGATCTCGACCAGACCGTCGGCAGCACTCCACTTTCCGCGTTCTCGACGAACCCTTGACTCGATACCCCCAGGGGTATATTCAAAGTACCACCCGGGGGTATTGAGTCCGGGTCGGTCTCAGGGGGAAGTCGCCATGTCCACCACCATCGAAACCGCCATCCGTCCGGCCCGTCGGGGAACGTGGCTCTTGCCATCTGCGGCAGCCGTCACGCTCTGGGCCACGTTCCAGCACCAGCCGGACGTGAACTCCCAGTTCACCGAGTGGGCCAGGTTCGTCACCACCGACACGTTCCTCGCCAACCATCTCATCGGCAGCATCATCGGCCAGGCCGTCTGGATCCTCGGCGCCGCGGCCCTCGCCGCCATCGCCATCACCAACGGCGGCCGAGTGCGCTCCGCAGTCGCCGGACTCGTCGCCATGACGCTGGGCAGTGCCGGACTCATCGCCGGCTTCGGCGTCGCAGCGTTCGCCCAGCCCGCCATCGGCCACCTGGAACTCGCCGGTGACGCCGGCGCCCACTCCGTCTACGACGACGTGTACGGGCTCCCGACCTTCGTGACCCTCATCGGCGGCGGCGCACTGTTCGCGGACGCCACGGTGCTCCTCGCCCGGTCGGCTGCGGCCATCGACGGCGTGCCCCGCTGGGCCGCCATCGCCTTCGGGTCCGCCGGTCCGCTCATCGGGTTCCTCGGCATCGCAGTCGGAGCGATGCAGACCGTCGGATCGCTCGCTGCGCTGGCCGGCACCGTGGCCATCGCCATCGCCGTGCACCGCTTGAACCCCACCCGCGAAGCGGTTGGGATGGAGCCCACCGTCGGAGGAAGCGCCCATGTCCCCGTCGTCTGACACCACCCGCCACGCCGCTCACGGCGGCGGCGTCGCGACCGTGCCGGCACCGGACGCCCACGGCGAGCACCGCCACGCCGACCACGCCGGACACGAGGGCCACGACAAGCACGCCGGTCACGACCCGGAGATGTTCCGCCGCCGGTTCTGGGTCTCGATGCTGCTCACGATCCCGCTGGTCGCGACCAGCCACATGATCATGGACTGGTTCGGCTACGAGCTGGACTTCCCAGGCATCGAATGGGTCGGACCGGTCCTCGGTTCGATCGTGTTCCTCTGGGGTGGCTGGCCGTTCCTCCAGGGCGGCTGGCGGGAGATCCGCGACCGCCAGCCTGGGATGATGCTGCTCATCTCGATGGCGATCACCGTCGCCTACGTGGCGTCGATGGTGACGAGCTTCGGCTGGTTCGACCTCGACTTCTGGTGGGAGCTCGCCGCTCTGGTCACCATCATGCTGCTGGGCCACTGGCAGGAGATGAAGGCCATCGGCCAGGCCCGCGGCGCCCTCGCTGCGCTCGCTGAGCTGATCCCCGACGACGCCGAGATCGTCGAGAGCGACGGATCCGTCCGGACCGTGCCGATCAGCGACCTGGCCGTCGGCGACACCGTGCTGGTCCGCTCCGGCGGCCGCGTCCCCGCCGACGGCGAGATCGTCGACGGGGCCGCCGAGCTCGACGAGTCGATGATCACCGGCGAGTCCCGCCCGGTCGCCAAGACCGCCGGCGACAACGTCGTCGCCGGCACGGTCTCCTCCGACTCGTCGCTGCGGATCCGCGTCACCGCAGTCGGCGACGACACCGCGCTCGCGGGCATCCAGCGCATGGTCGCCGACGCCCAGGCCTCCAGCAGCCGAGCGCAGGTGCTCGCCGACCGTTTCGCCGCGCTCCTCTTCTACGTCGCGACCGCGGCGGCCCTGCTCACGTTCATCGTGTGGACGGCGATCGGCGACGTCGACTCCGCCGTCGTCAAGACCGTCACCGTGCTGGTCATCGCCTGCCCCCACGCCCTCGGCCTCGCGATCCCCCTCGTCATCGCCATCTCCACCGCGGTGTCCGCCCGGGCAGGGATCCTCGTCAAGGACCGCCTCTCTCTCGAGCGGATGCGCACCATCGACGCCGTGCTGTTCGACAAGACCGGCACCCTCACCAAGGGCGCCCACGTCGTCACCGGCGTCGCCGCGGCAGACGGCACCTCCGAGGCCGACGTGGTCGGCATCGCAGGCGCCGTCGAGAGCGACAGCGAACACCCCCTGGCGCGAGCCATCACCACCTACGCCGCAGCCGCCGGCGCGCTGCCCGCTGCGTCGGACTTCCGGTCCCGGACCGGGCGCGGTGTCGAAGCCGTCGTCGACGGCGTCGGCTACTCCGTCGGCGGGCCCGCACTCCTGCGCGAGCTCAGCGCAGCGGTCCCCTCAGAGCTCGAGGCACCGACCAAGGAGTGGGCCGGCCGCGGCGCCGCGGTGCTGTACCTGTTCCGAGGGAACGACGTGATCGGCGCGTTCGCCCTCGAGGACGAGATCCGCCCCGAGGCCTCCCAGGCGGTCGGCGAGCTCAAGGACATGGGCATCGAAGTCGTCATGATCACCGGCGACGCCCAACAGGTCGCCGACGCCGTCGGCGCTGAGCTCGGCCTCGACCGCGTCGTGGCAGAAGTCCTCCCCGAGGACAAGGACCGCGCCGTTGCGGACCTCCAGCACCAGGGCCTGAAGGTCGCCATGGTCGGCGACGGCGTCAACGACGCTCCCGCTCTGGCCCGAGCCGACGTCGGCCTCGCGATCGGCGCCGGCACCGACGTCGCGATCGAGTCCGCCGGCGTCGTCCTCGCGTCCAGCGACCCCCGCTCGGTCACCGGCGTCGTGCGCCTCTCCCGGGCGACCTACCGCAAGATGATCCAGAACCTGGCCTGGGCTGCTGGCTACAACGTCGTCGCCATCCCGCTCGCGGCCGGCGTCTTCGCGTGGGCCGGTCTCGACCTCTCGCCCGCAGTCGGCGCCATCTTGATGAGCCTCTCCACCATCGTCGTGGCGCTCAACGCCCAACTACTGCGGCGAGTCCAGCTGCAGCCCGTCGATCGATGACCCCAGTGCTCGCCGAGGCCTGATCGTGCGCTCCGTGAACGGCCGCCGGGTGTTCGCCGCTGCAGCACTGCTGACGCTCGCCTTCGGCGTGCTCGGCATGCACGTCGCGGCCGACCGCGGCGCCACGGCGCACGCCGAGCAATCCTCTCGCGAGTGCCACCACGACGGGTGCGCTCCGACCCCGGTGTCGAACCACGTCGGGGTTCTGTGCGTCGTCGCCGCCGCCGTCGCCATCGCGATCGCCGCGGTCGCTGTGCTGCGCCGAAGCAGCACGTTGCCCGTTGCGGCCGCGCCGTCGCGATGGCTGACCGGAGCCGACCTCGCCCAGCGGCTGTCAGGTCGGCGGTTCACGGAGCTCTGCGTCCTCCGCTGCTGAGTCGCGTCGATGGGACCGGGCCCGCACCCGGACGCCCGAACACGACCCAGATCTGAACAGGAGCACCATGAACACCACCACGATCCGTCGCGTCGTCGCGGCGGTCGCCGTCCTCGCGCTCGCCGGGACGGCAGCCGCCTGCAGCAGCGACGACGACAGCAGCGGCCACGACGCCAACTCGGCCGCCTCCGAACAGGCCCGCCCGGGCGACGTCAACGACGCCGACGTCGTGTTCGTCCGAAGGATGATCCCGCACCACCGTCAGGCCGTCGCCATGTCAGAGATGGTCATCGAGGCCGGAACCGATTCGGACACGATCGCCCTGGCCGAGCAGATCAAGGCGGCCCAGGGGCCGGAGATCGACCAGATGGCCACCTGGCTCGACGACTGGGGCGTTGCCGCCGACAGCATCGAGACCGAGGACCACGGCATGCACGGCGACGACTCGTCGGTGGACTCCTCGATGATGGAGGGCGCCGGAATGATGAGCAACGAGGAGATGGACAACCTGTCGGCCATGTCCGGGGCGGACCTCGAGTCGATGTTCCTCCAGATGATGATCCGCCACCACGAGGGCGCCATCGAGATGGCCCAGACCGAGCTCGAGGACGGCTCCAACGGCGACGTGCTCGCCCTTGCTCAGAACATCGTCGACACCCAGCAGGCCGAGATCGAGACGATGAGTTCGATGCTCAACGCGCGATGAACCCATCGGGTGCCGGGCCGTCATCTGGCGGCCCGGCACCCGACACTGAGCCGGCGTCCGGCAGCGACCGGCCAGCCGAGACCTGAGTGCGGCGCCGGCAGGAGCTGCTCGGCCGGACCCGGTCGAGCAGCTCGCCGACGGTCTCCTGCCGCGCGGTGAGCTCGGGAGGGAGGCGACATGCCTCGCGAACGAGGTGATTGCGTGGCACCACGCCGACCGCCCGCACGTGAATCCAGGGCTAGCTGCGCTGGGCCGAGGCCAACCACGGATGCTCGAGGTCGAGGTAGCGCTCGACCTGCATGACCTGCTGGAACTCGGCGAACTCCTCGGGCATGTCCGACGGCATCTGCTGCTCCGCCCTGCGAGCCTCGTCCTGCGAGGTGAAGTAGGCGACCTCGGTGAACGCGTCCCCGTCGTGGTAGGCGGTCACGGTGCCGATCAGGTCGGGCCGAGCGGTGCGCAGGACGTCGTCCGCCTGTTCGGTCATCTCGTGGGCTCGCCGGGAGTCCGTGCAGTGGCCCTCCATCACCTGGACGAACCCGGCACTGTTGGCGTCTCCGTGGTTCATCACCTGGACGTCCGACGTGTCGTGGAAGGTGACCGGACCGTCGAAGCACTTCTCGGTCTCGGCCCACCACGCCGACTGCTCCGGCCGGTCGCTGTTCTGCTGTGCTGCCTCCTTGCTCTCGAAGCGGACGATGAAGATGGCGTCGCCGGAGGAGGTGACTCCGCCGGTCGATCCGAGGTAGCCGATCGCTCCGGGCTCGACCTCGCGGTGCCATGCGTCGCTCCGCTGCTGCAGCGCCACGGGATCGCTGGTGTGTCCTTCGATGACCTGGATGAACATGGCTCGCTCCTTCGCTCCGACCGCGGCCGGCGAGTCGCGATCGCTCACCTGCCAGCGTCCTCCCGTGGGAACGATCGGTCAACGCCCAGCGGTGCGCCGGTGATCGGCGGCGCCGGTGGAGCGACGGTCCGGTCGAGGTCCAACCGCACCGCAAAGGGATCGTGGCGCCCACGGCAGGATTCGAACCTGCGACGCACGGTTTAGGAA
>JAEXGP010000045.1 GCA_023450775.1 Actinomycetes bacterium
TTGGCGCTGTTCGCCTCGGCGTGCCGGCACGCCTCGCCCCGGGACCGCGCCCGCCTGCAGTGGGACGGATGGGGCGTGCTCGTGGCCGCCACGGTCGCGCTCGCGGCCTGGGCGCTCGACGCGCTGACCGGGTGGCCGGGCGCACCGTCGCTGGTCGCCGCGGTGGCGACGGTCGCCGTGCCGGCCGGCTTCCTGGCCGCCACGTCGGAGCCGGCGCTCACCCGGGTGGACCGCGTGCTGGTCCACACGATCGTCACGATCGGGCTGGTGGCGCTGGTCGTGTGCGTCTACGTGATCGTGGTGCTCGGGCTCCAGGGCACGCCCGACGACGAGGCCCGTTCGGTGCTCGGCCTCTCGCTCGTCGCCGCGGCCATCGCCGCCGCCCTCAGCTTCCCGGCCCGGCGGCGCCTCGAGGAGTTCGCCAACCAACGCGTCTACGGGGAGCGCAGCGCGCCCGACGAGGCGCTGCGCACCTTCGCCACCCGCATGTCGCGCTCGGTTCCCATGGACGAGCTGCTGCGCCAGCTCGCCGAGTCGCTGCGCAAGTCCATGGGTGTGGCGCGGGCCGAGGTGTGGACCGGCACCAACGGGCACCTCGAGCGCCAGGTCTCGGTGCCCGACGCCGGCCCCGCCGAGGTGGTGCTCGAGGGCGAGGAGCTGGTCGTGGCCAGCCGCACGCACGTGGCCGGCAACGGCTGGCTCGCCGTGTGGATCCCGGCGCTCCTCGAGACCCGCGGCGACCGGGTGCTGAGGGTGGCGCCGGTGGCGCACCTGGGCGAGCTGCTGGGACTGCTCGTGGTGGAGCGCACCCAGGACGACACGGCCTTCGACGAGGAGGACGACCGGGTGCTCGCCGACCTCGCCCGCCAGGTCGGCCTGGCCCTGCACAACGTGCGGCTGGACTCCGCTCTCCAGGACAGCCTGGAGCAGCTGCAGCTCCGCAACGAGGAGCTCGTGGCGTCCCGGGCGCGCATCGTGTCCGCCGCCGACGAGAGTCGCCGGGCGATCGAGCGCAACCTGCACGACGGGGCGCAGCAGCACCTGGTGGCGCTCGCCGTCAAGGTCGGGTTGGTCCGCAAGGTGATGGCCAAGGACCCCGAGGCGGCCGCGACGATGCTGGACGAGCTGCGCGAGGACGTGCAGGTGACGGTGGGGGAGCTGCGCGAGCTGGCCCACGGCATCTACCCGCCGCTGCTCCGCGACCGCGGGCTGCCCGAGGCGCTGCGCACCGCCGCCAACCGGGCCGTGCTGCCGACCGCGGTCATCGTGCCCGAGGACCTGGGCCGGTTCCCGACCGACCTCGAGGCCGCCGTCTACTTCTGCTGCCTGGAGGCCATGCAGAACGCGGGCAAGCACGCCGGTGCGGCGGCCGAGGTGACCGTGTGCATCGTCCACGACGACGACGAGCTGCGCTTCACGGTCAGCGACGACGGTGTGGGCTTCGAGGCCGGCGTCCGGCCCGAGGGCCACGGCTTCGTGAACATGCAGGACCGCCTCGGCGCCATGGGCGGTCGCCTGGAGGTCACCTCGGCGCCGGGCCGGGGGACCAGGGTGACCGGGACCATCCCGACCGCCTGAGCTCGTCCCACGGTCTCGTGCACCGGCTGTCGTTCCGGCCGCCATGGCAACCGGAACGACAGCCAGTACGAGCAGTCAGGACCTGAGGCCGTCAGCCCGGACGGTGCTCGTCCCAGACCTCGGACAGCACGTCGGGGAACAGGTCCTCCTTGTGCAGGTAGCGGGCGGCGCCGCAGGTGTGGGCGTCAGCCGGCAGGTCGTCGGCGGTGTAGGTCGACATCAGCACGACCACGGTGGCAGGGGCGTCGGCGACGATGCGTCGCGTGGCCTCGATGCCGTTGATGCCCGGCAGGTTGATGTCCATGAGCACCAGCTCGGGACGGACGGCCGCGGCCTGGGCGACGGCGTCCTCGCCGTCGGTGGCCTCCGCCACCACCCGGAACCCGTCGGCGAGCTGCACCACGGTGCGAGCCGTCGACCGGAACGTGGCCTGGTCGTCGACGATCATCACGCCGACCTCGGCGTCGTCCGTGGGTTCAGCGCCGATGCCGGCGTCCTCCTGCGTGCACGTCACGACCCTAATTTCGCGTCGACGGCGATGGGTGCACATGGTGCACCCCGGTCAGTGACGGGGGTGCAGGCATCCCCGTCCCTCGTGGGGGCCGCGCCGACGGGCCCGGGGCGTCAGCCGTCCTGGTCGGCGAGGTACAGCAGGACCGCCTTCACGCGCCGGTGCACATCGGGTTCGGCGCCGAGCCCGAGCTTGGCGAAGAGCGAGTTGATGTGCTTCTCGACGGCTCGCTCGGACAGCACCAGCGACTCGGCGACGGCGGCGTTGTTCTTGCCCTGGGCGATCTCGGCGAGCACCTCGCTCTCCCTGGGCGTGAGGTCCCGCAGCGGGGAGCGAGCGGAGCGGCTCCGCCCGGCGACGAGCGAGTCGACGACCTGGGGGTCGACCACCGAGCCGCCGTTGGCCACCTGCCGGATGGCGGCGACCAGGTGGTCCGGCTCCGAGATCCGCTCCTTGAGCAGGTAGGCCCGGCCGCGGGAACCCTGGTCGAGCAGGTCGACCGCGTACGCCGGCTCGACGTACTGCGACAGCACGACCACCCCGGTGTCGGGCGCCGTCTCGCGGAGTGCGGTGGCGAAGCGGATGCCCTCGTCCGTGCCGGTCGGCGGCATCCGGATGTCGGTCAGCACCACCTCGGGCCGGTGCTCCTCGACGGCCGCGGTCAGCTGGTCCAGGTCCTCGCAGAGGGCCGCCACCTCGATGTCGTCCTCCGCCGCGAGCACCGCGGCGAGGCCCTCACGGACCAGCATCGAGTCCTCCGCCACCACGACCCGGATCGCCATGGCGGGCGAGGATACTCGGGCCACGATCGGTGGCCGCCGCCCGTACGGTGACGCCCGTGACCCTCCCGCCCGCCCATGAACCCGCCCCCGCCTGCCGGCTGATCGCGTGCGACATGGACGGCACGCTGCTCGGCGCCGACGGCCGGGTCTCGGCGCGGAACGACAGGGCGTTGAGGGCCGCACGCGAGCGGGGCGTCGTCGTGGCCGTGGCGACCGGTCGGTCGCACCAGACGGCACTGCCCCGGCTGGGTGACGACACGCCGGTCGAGTGGGCGATCTGCTCGAACGGCGCGCTGGAGATGGACGTCGCCCGCCGCGTCCCCACCCGGATCGACCCCCTGCCCGACGCGGTCGTGGACGACGTGGTCCGGGCGCTCGGCGCGATCCCAGGAGTCGCCTACGCGTGGGAGGACGTGGCGGTCGGCCTGCGGTGCTCGCCCGAGTTCCTGCGTCGCCACCCGAGCATCGAGTCGGCCGTCGTCGACGAGCTCGACGCGCCCGCGCACCCGACGGGCCCGCAGATCAAGATCATGGTGTCGCTGGTGGACGCGGTGCGTCTGGAGGCGGTCGCCAGGGTGGCGCCCCTCCTTCCGGACGGGGTGGAGGTGGCGACGTCGGGATCGCTGTTCACCGAGCTCACCGCCCACGGGGTCGACAAGGCCTTCGGGCTGTCCCGGTTGACGGAGCGGCTGGGCATCGATCGCTCCGAGGTGGTGGCGTTCGGCGACAACCACAACGACGTGCCCATGCTGCGCTGGGCCGGTACCTCGGTGGCCATGGAGAACGCGGACCCGGTCGCCGCCGAGGTCGCGTCCACCCGGACCACGCACCACGACCGCGACGGCGTCGCCGAGTTCGTGGAGGCGCTCGTCGACGGCGGGCGGCTCGGCGACGACCGCCAGCTGGGTGACGTCGGGATATCCGGTGGCGGCCGGACCGGGGGAGCGGCGAGCCTTCCGTCATGAGCGCGTTCACGATCATGGTGGTGCGTCACCGTGGCCGGCCGGAGATCCCGGCCCGGCGCGGGAGCACGAAGCGCACCCGAGCGGCCCGGCACGCGACGCCGGTGGGGGTGGCACGAGCTCTCACCTGACACGGCCCGTCGCCTGGTCGGCCGCGCCGGGGTGGGTCGTGGCGACCTGGTGCTGGACATCGGTGCCGGCACCGGCGCGCTCACCCGGGAGCTGCGTGGCGCCGGCGCCCGCGTGGTGGCGGTGGAGGCGCACGCCGGTCGGGCCGACGAGTTGCGGCGCCGCTTCGCCTCGGACGATCTGGTCACGGTGGTCCGCGCCGACGCGGCCGACCTGCGGCTGCCGCGCCGGCCGTTCCGGGTGGTGGCCAACCCGCCGTTCTCGGTGACGAGTCCGATCCTGCGGCGGCTGCTGTCGCCGGGATCGCGGCTCCTCGACGCGCACCTCGTCCTGCAGCACCACGCGGCCGTCCGGTGGTGCGGCCCTGACGCGCCGGCGTGGGGACGATGGGCAACGCGGTGGGAGCCGTCGCTCGGACCGGCGGTGCCGAGGACCGCGTTCCGCCCCGCGCCGTCGGTGGACTGCCGGGTCCTCGTCCTCCGACGCCGGTGAGCAGGTCAGCCGTCTGGCTCTGACGACCCCTCGTCACGGCGCCGCCACAGGCTCGCGGCGGTCTCGGCCGCGACGAACGCCGACACGTCGTCGCCCATGATCGCCTCGGGCACCTTCTTGCGGACGCCGGCCAGGATCTTGGACAGCGCCTCGAGCACGAACACGCCCGCGGAGTAGGCGGTGTCCCGCGTCGGGCGGGTCTCGAGCGCCCAGTGCGTGCCGCCGTCGAACATGATGAGCGGCACCCACCGGTCGTCCCTGGTCCGCTGCACCACGATCGCCTCGATCTTGAGCGGTGCGAGCTTCACCGCCAGGGGGCGGAGGTCCTCTCGCTCACGGATCAGCACGCCGGTCGGCCCCTCGGTCGGCATGTGGTCGGCGAACGAGTGCACCGGGGGCTCGTCGGGCTCCTGGGGTCCTGACTCGTCGTCCACGACGCCGAGCGTAGGGTGCTCCGCGATGGGAGGAACCGATGCCGACGATCCGGTCCCGCTGACGGACCTCGCCCGCGAGATCCGCCAGGCCGTCGACCGCTTCGTGTCCGACGACGCGGCGGACCCGTCTTCGCTCGCCGCCGCGCTGGACGCCCTTCCCCGGCAGGAGCTGGCGGCCATGGCCCGGGTGGCGTTCGAGCGGCTGGAGCCGCTCCAGCAGTGGGCGATCCTCGAGCGGGTGCTGGGGGAGCGGGCGGCGGTCGACGCCCTCGCGGCCGACCAGCACGACCGCCTGGGGTCGCTCCGCCGCGAGGTCGCCGCGGCCCGCCTGGTGGAGGATGCCGTGCACGGCGACCTGCTGGACCTCACCGCCCTGCCGGCGGGCACCGAGCTGACGCTCGGCCTGTTCCGGCCGTCCGACGTGCGGGCCGCGGCGGGGCGAGGTCGCCTGTCGGACGTGTGCGCCCGTGAGGTCGTGCTCCTGGCCACATCCGCGCCGGGCACGTTCCGCGTGGTGGACGACGAGTTCAACCCCCGCGGCGGGCTGTTCGTGAGCGCCGAGTACGACCCGGCGGTGTGGGTCACCGAGCGGCTCGACGGCCACTCGTCGATCGAGCTCGGCTCGCTGGCGAGCGGCGCGGAGGGCCCTCTGGAGCCGGTGCTGCGACGCGGCGCCCGCGTGGACGTCGTGACCGGCGGTCGGGTGCTGGTCGGGCGGCTGCACCTGGGCTGGGCGGCCATCGACGACCTCGACGCGTTCGCCCGGGCCTGAGCAACCCGCCGCGCGGTTCGGGCCGCACGGCCGTAACCTCGACCAGGGAGGGCGCACATGCGTCCCTGAGGAAAGGCGGCACTGGAGATGGCTCTCGGTGTCCTGGTGGTGGTCGCGTTCCTGGTCCTCGTGGTCCTGGTCGCGATACTGCGGAGCTTCCACTCGGTGGGGCCCGCGGAGGTGGGTCTGGTCACCAAGCGGATCGGTCGCAAGCTCGGCGACGACCAGCTCGTCGCCATGAACGGCGAGGCCGGCTACCAGGCCGCCCTCCTCATGCCGGGTCTGCGCTTCAAGCCCTGGCCGCTGTTCCAGGTGGAGCGCTACCCGTGGGTGCAGGTCCCGCCCGATCACATCGGGCTGGTGATCGCGCAGGTCGGCGAGTCGCTGCCGACCGGTGCGAAGTCCGCCGTCTACCGCAACGAGTTCGGCAGCTTCGCCGACCTGTCCGCCTTCCTGGCCGGTGGCGGCCAGCGCGGCGTCCAGCGGCCCGTGCTCCCTCCGGGCACGACCGCGCCGATCCATCCGGTCGGCTTCATCGTGATCACGAGCGACCAGGTGTTCGGCAAGGTCGTCTCCGACGCCACCCTCGCGATGGTCGACCAGGTCGACTCGGCGGCGCTGCGCGTGGCGCACATCACGCCCCAGGGCGACCGCGACATCGTCGGCGTGGTGACCACGCTCGAGGGTCCGCCCTCGGGCGACATCGCCAGCCGCATCGGCGGCTTCGCGGACGTGACCGCCATGGAGGCGTCCGGGGGTTCGGCCAGCCAGGTGATCCAGGCGGTGCTGCGGGCCAAGAACGACCTGCACGACAACTACCAGGACTACCAGGCGTTCCTGGACAACGGCGGCTGCATCGGACTGCAGCACGACCCCCTGCTCTACGGCTCGTACCTGCTCAACCCGTACCTGGTGAACGTCGAGCTGCGCGAGATGCTCGTCGTGCGTCAGGGCGAGGTGGCAGTCATGAAGGCCTACGTCGGCCTGCCCACCGAGGACACCTCGGGCGAGGAGTTCAAGTTCGGTTCCATCGTGAAGCCCGGCCACCAGGGCATCTGGTCCGAGCCGCTGCGCACCGGCAAGTACACGCTGAACCCGCGCATCTACGAGGCCGAGATCGTCCCCACGTCGATCCTGACACTCAACTGGTCGCACGCCACGAGCGACGCCCACAGCCTGGACGAGCGGCTGGCGCCGATCGACGCCAAGTCCAAGGAGGCGTTCACGTTCAGCATCGACCTGCAGGTGCAGATCCACGTGCCGGACACCCGTGCGCCGAAGGTGATCAGCATGGTGGGCACCATGCAGAACCTGGTCAACGAGGTGCTGCAGTCGGCCGTCGGCAACTACTTCCGCAACAAGCTGCAGACGCTCGGTGCCACCGAGTTCATCGAGCAGCGCGACGAGGTGCAGCACGCGGCCGAGACCTACATCCAGTCGTACCTGTCCCGGTACGAGGTGGAGACCCGCGGCGTCTACATCCAGGACGTCGTCTTCCCGGCGGACCTCGTCGAGGTGCTGACCAGCCGAGAGATCGCGGCCCAGGAGCGCTCCACCTTCGCCCAGCAGCGCGAGGCGCAGGAAGCCCGCGTGAGCCTGGAGCAGCAGCGCGGCGTGGCGGACATGCAGGCGCAGCTCGCCCAGGCCAACGTCTCGATCGACATCGAGCGCTCCCGCGCCGAGGCCAACCGTGCCCGCGCCGACGGTGAGGCCAGCGTGATTACGGTGACCGGCGCGGCCGAGGCGCAGCGGACCCGGGACCTGGGCGATGCGAGCGCCGCCGCGGAGGAGGCGCTCGGCCTGGCCAGGGCGAAGGGCTTCGACGCCCAGCGCCGTGCGATCGGCTCCGAGCAGACCGCGCTCGTGGCCGCGCTCCGCGAGGTGGCGGCCGGCGACGTGAAGATCGTCCCGGACATCCAGGTGGGTGGCGACAGCGGGGGCGTGGTCGGCGGGCTCGGCGCGCTGCTCATGCGCAACCTGGCCGCCCAGCCGGTCGTCGGTGGCGCGGACGACGGCGCCCGCCCGAACGGGTCGGGCACGAACGGCGCGGGCGCGACC
>JAEXGP010000090.1 GCA_023450775.1 Actinomycetes bacterium
TCGCCCTGCAGCTCGCCGTGGTCGGTGGTGATCACCACGTCCAGGTCGTCGGTCCACCCCCGGGCGTCGATCGCGGCCAGCACCCGGCCGATGGCCTCGTCGATGAGCTCGACCTCGACCGCGTTGACGGCGTTGACCTCCCGCACCTGGTCCGCGGTGAGCGTGGCCGGCACCCAGTGGGCGGGCGCCTCGTAGTTCGACACGAGCTCGCCGTCGTACCAGAGGCGCCAGTGATGGGGCTTCGCGTCGAGCAGCGCCTCGCGCTCCGCGGCCGACTCGGGGTAGCCGGCGGGCAGGTCGACGTCGCGCCAGTCCACCCGGTGCAGCTCCGACTCCGGCGGGTCCCACGGGTGGTGCGGGTCGGGGAAGCTCATCCAGCAGAAGAAGTCGTCGTCCGCGTCCAGGCCGTCGAGCCAGGCGATCGTCCGGTCGGCCACCCAGTCGGTGTGGTACCAGTCCCGCTCGATCGGGTTGCGCTTCACCTGCGGTGCGCCGGTGTCGCCGAAGCCCTCGGCGTTCACCTCCATGTCGCGGTCGAGCACGGCGTAGTAGCCGGACACCGCGTCCGGGTGCTCGGAGCCGAGCCAGCGGGCGTAGTGCAGCCAACCCGCGGCGCCGTGCGTGGCGAACTCCAGGTGGTCGAAGCCGCGGTGCGGGCCCGTGCCGCCGCCGAACCGGCGCTCCTCGACGGTCTCCGTGCCGAGCGAGGCGAGCCGGTTCTCGTTGAAGCGCAGGAACGGGTCGAGGAACGGCTCGAAGTGCGCCTTGCCGATCAACGCCGTCCGGTAGCCCTCGTCGTGCAGCAGGCCCGCGACCGACGGTGCGTCGACCGGCAGCGGCACGCCGTTCATCCACACGCCGTGGGTGTGCTGGTGCTGTCCGGTGAGCATGGTCGACCGCGACGGCATGCACACCACCGACTGGGGGACGGCGCGCTCGTAGCGGATGCCCCGCGCTGCCAGCCCGTCGACGACCGGCGTGCGCGACAACGTCCCGCCGTTGCAGCCGAGCGTGTCGTAGCGCTGCTGGTCGGTGGTGATGAACAGGATCTTGCGCCCCATCTCGCTCCTCAGTAGGTCCGTTCGCCCTCGTCGAACTGCCGTCGCAGCTCGAGCAGGGCGTTGCCGCACGCCGCGCCGACCACGAGGGCCATGACGTCGGGCTCGGCATCGGTGGAGTACACGGCCAGGCACGTGCCGTCCTCCAGGTCGATCACGTCGACGGTGCCCAGGTGGTGGCGCACCGGCCCGGCCTCGATCCGGTACTGCAGCCGACGTTGCAGCGGGTCGTTGGTGACGATCCGCTCGGGCAGGGGGATGCCCGAGCCGAGCGTGACCGTACGCACGTCGCCCTCCAGCCTCGATTCGGTCAGGCCGGGGAACCAGGTGGCCAGGGCCCCGGCGTCGGAGATCACGTCCCAGACCGCCGTGGCAGGGTGCTGGAACCGGACGTCTCGTCGCAGCGTCGCCATCAGGCGCCGATCATGCCAGGGTCGCGAGGCGAAGGGTGACCGCCGCGCCCCCTCCGGTCACGCATGATGGTGCGACGTGATGGTCGCGGGCGGTGCCCGCAGGACGTGGGAGCACTCGTGCCAGAAGGTCTGTCGGCGGCGGAGGTCGGCAAGGAGATCGCGGAGCACCGCAAGCACAACGGGGTGGACGGGCCGGAGCACCGGCTGGTGAGCATCGTCGAGGCGATCCTCCTGGCGGTCGTCGCCCTGCTCGCCGCGTGGTCCGGGTACGCGGCGGCCAAGTGGAGCACCGAGTCGCGCCTGTCGCTCGCCGAGGCGTCGACGGCCCGCACCGAGTCGAGCCAGGCCGACCTCGACGCCCTCGAGGCCCGCAACTTCGACAGCACGACGTTCAACGCCTGGTTCATGGCGTGGGTCGAGGGCGACGAGCGGGCGATGGCCGTGGCCGAGAAGCGGTTCCGGCCCGAGTTCGACGTCGCGTTCCGGGCATGGCTGGCCACTGACCCCGCCAACAACCCCGACGCGCCTCCGGGTCCGACGTACATGGACGAGTACGTCCAGCCCGACGTCACCAGGAGCGATGAGCTGACGGAGAAGGCCGACGAGAGGTTCCGGGAGGGTGCGGAGACGGGCGGCACCGCGGACGACTACGTGCGCATCACCGTGCTGCTCGCGTCCGTCCTCTTCATCGTCGGCATCAGCAGCCAGTTCCGCCTGCGCTCCGCCCGGGTGGGCCTGATCACCGTGGGCGTGCTGGTGCTCGTGTACTGCGTGGTCCTGCTGGCGGGCGCCCCGAAGCCGCCCTTCTGATCCCTCCGCCTGTCTGCCCGTCCGCCCTGATCGCCTGTCCGGCGTGATCGCCCGCGCTGGGCCGCACCGGAACCGGAGCACCGCGGGCGCGTGGGGTGCGAAGCTGCCCGGATGGCTGCGACCGACCTGCGTTCAGGCTCGACTCGTGACGTGCACCCGGATCTCCGGGCGGTGGCCCGGTTGCTGCCCGGACCGCTGTCTCCCGATTCGCTCCGGCGGGCCCGCCGTTTCCAGGACGGGCTCGGGCGGTTGGGACTCGGCATGGGGAGCCCTGCTGCCGGTCGCGGCGTCGAGGTGGTCCTCGGTGTCGACGTCGACGGCGGTGCGTGGTCGGTGCGGGTGCACCGTCCACCGGTACCGGCGACCGGACCGCGCCCGGCGCTGCTCTGGATCCACGGCGGGGGCTACGTGATCGGGAGCGCCTCGCAGGACGACGACCTCTGCCGGCTCCTGGCCCGGGGCCTCGGCCTCGTGGTCGCCTCGGTCGACTACCGCCTCGCGCCGGACCACCCGTTCCCTGCGCCGCTCGAGGACTGCCATGCGGCGCTGGTCTGGCTGGCCGGTCTCGACGAGGTCGACGCCGATCGAGTCGCCATCGGTGGCGCCAGCGCGGGCGGAGGGCTGGCGGCCGGGCTCGCCATCATGGCCAGGGACCGCGGCGTGGTCAGCCCGGCACTGCAGCTGCTGACCTACCCCATGCTCGACGACCGGACGGTGCTGCGCGAGGACATCGACGAGACGGGCTTCCGTCTCTGGGGCAACCGGTCGAACCACTACGGGTGGGCGTCGTACCTGGGCGCCGAACCGGGATTCGACGGCCTCACCGCTCCGGCGGTGCCGGCTCGCTGCGAGGATCTCTCCGGACTCGCACCCGCGTGGATCGGGGTCGGGACGCTCGACCTCTTCCTCGACGAAGACCTGGTCTACGCAGATCGGCTGCGAGCCGCCGGGGTGCCCTGCGACCTCGACGTGGTCGACGGAGGGTTCCACGCGTTCGACCGCATGGCGGCACGGAGCCCGGTCGCCCGCGAGTTCTGCCTCGCTCAGGCCCGAGCGCTGAAGCGGGCGCTCCGCATCCCCGCCGACGCCTGAGCCCGGGACCTCCGCGACTCAGCTCGGCCGCCAGACGGCGGCTTCAACGAACGGCGCCGCCGGATCGTTGAACGTGTCGGTCGAGGTCGACCAGAACACCAGCGCGTCGTCGATGCCCAGCATCCACCCGCCACAGCAGGGCACGTCGAACTCGGGCCGCCCGATCGAGCGCCAGCCGTCGTCGGCGAGCTCGAGAAGGTCGCCGGTTCGGTACGTGCTGTCACACGGCACGACGATCGCGTGACCTGCGGTTGCGACCAGGCGGTACGGGCAGTTGGTGGTGGCCGGCGCCGGGGGGTCAGGCAGCGGCTGCCAACGATCGGTCGTGGCGTCGTATGCCGCGGCCGACCCGCGGGCCGACCAGCCGGTCTCCACGTCGGGCGCACGGCCGCCGACGATCACGATGCGGCCGTCGCCGTCGACCACGGCGGGAGCGCCGTCAGTCAGCGCGACGCCGCGGCTCTCGGCCGATGCGAGCGGTGCGGGGAACTCGCTCCAGGCCGAGCCGGTCGCGTCCCAGGCGAGACCCGGCTGATCGCTCCAGCCGACGAGTACCACTTGCCGTCCGTTCCAGACCGGTGTCGACGCGCGCAGGTGGGCGTATGCGACCGGATCCTCGGGCATGGGCAGAAGCGTCGCCGTGCCGGTGGCGGGGTCGAGCACCGCGCCGTGGCCGGCGTCGATCACCCGCTCGCCAGTCCAGACCAGGGTCCCGCGCTCACCGATCGACGATGCGACGCCGTAGCCCGCGAGCGCCGGGGCCTCGGGCACCGTCCCGTGGGACTGCCATGCGTCGTCGGCCAGCCGAAGGGTCGCCCAGACCGTTGGGGGGTCGACGCCGCCGTTCAACGCCGATCCAACGGCTACCAACGCGCCGTCCGCCGCTATCAGTCGCGAGGGTGCGAACGGCGGCGCGGGGAGCTCCGTCCAGGTCCGGGTCGACGGGTCGAACGCGAACGCCCGCGGCTGGAGCGTCCCGTCGTAGGCGCTCGACCCCCCGGCCACTACGACCACCTTGCCGGTCCAGGCCAGGTCCGCGATCCCCATCGCTGGTACGGGGCCCACGTCCAGCGTGCTCCACCCGCGGGGCCAGCCCTCGAACGCGGAGCGGGGTGGAGCGGCGGTGTCCGTGACGTCGAGGTCCGTCCCGTCGTCAACGGTTCCCCACCACGCCGCCGCGCCGGTGAGGACGAGCGCGACGGCGGCTGCGACGAGCATCCATCGCCGTGATCGGGGCCGGGGGTGGCCGTGCGAGGTCGGGTCGGCGTCGGTGCCGGGCGCCAGCAGCCGATGCTCCACGTCGTCCCACGTCGCCGTGGGCGACACGGCCTCGAGCTCGGCGAGCGCTGCCGCGAGCGGATCATCCATCGTGCACCTCCAGCTCATCCCGGAGACGACCACGGGCCCGGTGCAACCGCACGCGGACCGCACCGGCGGTCGCGCCATCCATTGAGGCGATCTCCTCTGCCGTCCATCCGGCCACGAGTGCGAGCACCACCACCGTCCGGTCGGCGTCATCCAGCGTCGCCAGTGCCTGAACGAGCGCCAAGGACTCGGCGGGATCGGTCGTCGTCGCCACAGCGTCGGGCACCGTTGCGAACGCAGGCGCCGACCGACGGCGCTCGACGAGCAGGCCAGCCGCCACGCGGAAGGCTGTCCGCCACACCCACGCCGCCGGATCTCTCACCTCGTCACCGCGCCGGAGCACCTGGGCGAACGCCTCGGCGACCGCGTCCGAGGCCACGTCGGTGCTGCCGCTCCAAGCCAGCACCGATCGCCAGAGCCGCGCGTGGTCCTGTTCCCACAGGTCGCGCACCCGGTCGCCGAAGTCGACCCCCGTCCTCCTCACCCCCCTCCAGGGCCGTCTCGGACGAGATCGTTACAGGGTTCCTCGATTTCAGGAGGGCATCTCGCCGATGAGCCACTGCAGCTCGATGCGGAGCTCGGCGAGGCGCCAGCCCTCGGTCCGCCGACGGACGAGGTACTCGACCCGCAGGCCGGACGTGCGGTGCGGCACCTCCCCTTCGTAGTACGCCTGCACGAGCTGGTTGGCAGACACGACGGCCCGGTCGCCGTCGATCTCGGTCAGCAAGTCGGTGTGGAAGTGCTGGAAGCGCTCGGCGCCGGACACCTCGGGACCGACGAGGGCCGCGACCTCGTCGATGCCCTCGATCCGCCCGCGCGGGCCGACAGCGACCACGTCGGGCGCGTACATCGACGCGGGATCGCCTCCCCGTCGGTCGAGCCAGGCGCCCAGGCGGCTCACCAGCTCCTCGACCTCGATCCGTTCGAGCAGGCGAGTGACGTCGTCTCGGGCGGTGTCGGTGGTGTCGGTCATGGAGGTCTCCTCAATCGTTGGTATCACCAACGATAATGCATAACGTTGGTCACGCCAACGAATGGACTAGCGTCCGGCGCATGGACTCTCCCGAGCGGCTCTCGTCGAAGCCGACGTTCCTGGTCACGCAGGCGGCGACGGTGGCGCACCGCCTGGCGTCCGAGGCGTTCGAGAGGGTCGGAGCCCGGGGTTACGAGTACCGGGTGCTGGCCGTGCTGGACGAGGTCGGCCCGTGTACGCAGGCCGACCTCGGCCGTGCGGCGCGCATGGATCGCAGCGACGTCGCCACCACGCTCGACGCGCTCGAGACCGGCCGGCTGGTCCGGCGGGAGCCCGATCCGGCGGACCGCCGACGCAAGCTCGTCACGATCACCGCCGCCGGGCGACGCCGACTGCGGGCGATCGAGGCGGAGCTCGAGGTCGCGCAGGACCGCTTCACCGCGTCGCTCAGCTCCCGGGACCGCGACCGCCTGGTCGCACTGCTGACCACGATCCTCGACGACACGCCGGACTGAATCCGCCAGCGGTCAGACGCCGGCTCGCTCCTGGAGCACGTCGCGCAGCTTGTGGCGGGAGTCCACGCCGAGCTTCCGGTACACCTTGCGCAAGTGGTAGTCGACGGTCGCGGCGCTCAGGAAGAGCTGCGCCGCGATCTCCCGGTTGGTCTCCTGCTGCGCGGCGAGCCGGGCGATCGTGGCCTCCTGCGGTGTCAGCTCCGTGGCCACCGACCCGTCCCTGCGTCGGACTCGCCGGCCGGCGGCGGCGAGCTCCTTCTCAGCCCGCTCGGCGAACCGCGTCGCCCCCATCTCCCGGAACATATCGTCGGCGGTCTCGAGCTGGACCCGTGCGTCGCGCCGGCGCATCTGTCGGCGCAACCACTCGCCGTAGAGGAGGTGGGTCCGGGCCAGCTCGGTCCTGACCGGTGTGGCGCCGAGCTCGGCGAGCGCCCGCACGAAGTGCGGCTCGGCGTCGTCGCCGGCGAGGAGTGCGGTGGAACGGCTGCAGAGCCCGATCGCCCAGCCGGTCCCGCACGCCGTCGCTCGCTCCTCGAGGCGTCGCAGCCCGGCGGCGGCCTTCTCGTGGTCGCCGGCCCGATGTGCGGCCTCGACGAGGTCGCCCAGCGTCTTGCCGCCCGACGAGAACGGGTCGCGCTCGAAGATCGGCCACGCCGCCCGCAGCGCGGCTTCGTAGCGACCCAGGCTGAGCTCGAGCAGCACCAGGGATGACTGCGCGAGGTTGAAGGTGTGCCCGGCCCGGCTTGCGGTCATCGCGTCGGACTGCAGGAGGTCGATCGCCAGGCGGGTCAGTTCCTCGTCGCCGTTCCACGCCGCGAGCTCGACCCCGAAGAGGCCCCAGATCGGGCTCTTGTCACCGAGCGAGCGGGAGAGGTCCGCGGCCTCGGCCCACATGGCCCCGGCCTTCTCGAAGTGACCGCACCACGTCTCGCCGAACGCCGCGGTCGAGATCGTGCTCCTGAGCAGACCGAGCGCCCCCTGGGCGCGCTCGGTCGACATCCGCGACCGCATGTAGGCGTTGAACTCGTCCACGTCGAGCAGGTCGGATGCGAGCAGCGAGACGACCGAGGACCACCGAACGGTGCTGGGCAGCTCGGCCTCCCGGGGGACCAACCGCAGCGCAGCCCGCATGAGGTCCGCGGCGGCGGCGTGCCCCGACGTGATGCGGACGGCGAGCGCCCTGATGACAGTGGGGATCGCGGACGTGTCGTCGTCGGTCAGCGTCGCCAGGGCCCGCGCCGCCAGCTCCGCGGGCAATCCGGGCTGGGCCAGGTGGGAGCTCATGATGGCGAAGAAGAGGCCCTCGAGGTAGGTGATCCGCGCCAGCTCCTTGTCGAGCGGCTCCATGGTGCGCGCCGCGTCGAGGAGGACGGGCAGAGCGTCGGCGGGACGGGTCAGCGACACGAGCGAGACGTGGAGACGTTCCGCCCGGGCCCGTTCGAGGGGATCGGTGATGGTCGGGAGCAGTTCCTCCACCAGGCGAACGGCCACGACCGGAGCGCCGGCGACGTGGTGCGACGTCGCCGCGTCGAGCAAGCGGCGCGTCCGCTGATCGGCGTCGGGGGAGAGCTCGCCGGAGCGGGTCAGCAAGGTGGCGTTGGCGGAGTACCGGCCCCGGCGCCCGGACTCCGTCGCCCGCCGCTCGAGCGCGGCGGCGACCTCCTCGTCCGGGCCGCTCGCAGCGTTGGCCCGGTGCCAGACCCAGGCGTCCGGGTCGGACTCGGGGTCGAGTGCATCGGCCAGGAACGAGTGCGCCCGCCGCCGTTCCGACGCCAGCGCGCCGCCGTAGATCGCGGAGCGCACGAGGGGGTGCCGGAACGTCACGACGTCGGTGATGCGGACGAGGCCTGCCGACTCGGCGGCGTCGGCAGCGTCGGCCGGGAGACCGGCGGCAGCGGCGGCGGCGAGGACGGTCGCTGACCGGGCGCTCGAGTCGGCGGCAGCGAGCAACAGCAGTTGCTGGCTCTCCTCGGGGAGCGCCCGGACCCGAGTGAGGTACAGCGGTTCGAGTGTGCCGCTGATCGGCAGCGGGTCCGGCAGGGCACGGCCGCCGGAGAGGTGCTCCGGTCCGAGCTCACGGACGATCTCGATCAGCGCCAACGGGCAGCCGTGGGTGGCGTCGACGAGTCGCTCGACCACCTCGGTGGCGACGGGTCCCTCGACCGCGGCGGACAGCAGCGCCCGAGCCGGCGCAGGATCCAGGCCCTCCAGGTCCACGACGTCGAGCCCGTCGAACGTCGGGCCGGTCGGCGCCGAGGGACGACCGGCGAACAAGAGGGCCACCGACTCGGCGTGCAGGCGGCGGGCGACGAAGAGCAGCGTGTCGAGCGACTCGGGATCCAGCCAGTGGCTGTCGTCCACGACGACCACGAGCGGGCGGTCCGGCTCGGCGTCCGCCAGGAGCGTCAGCGTGGCCAGGCTGACCAGGAAGCGGTCGGCCTGCTCGGTGTCCGCCAGGCCGATCGCCCCGCTGAGCGCCGTGCGCTGCGGCGTGGGCAGGTCGTCGTAGCCACCCATGAACGGGATCAGCAGCCGCTGGAGTGCGGCGAACCCGAACTCCGCCTCCCCGGCCACGCCGCGGACCTGCTCGATCCGCATCCCGTGGCGCTCGGCGGAGCGGATCCCAGCGTCGAGGAGCGAGGACTTCCCCATGCCGGCGTCGCCGCGCAGGATCAGCACACCGCTGCGGCCGGACGCGACGGTCGCCAGCAACTCGTCGATGGCGCGCAGCTGGTCGTCGCGACCGAAGAGGTCGTGCGGCGGCGGGTCCGGCCCACCTCCGGGCGCGCCGTCCGGGGCGCTCGACGCGTCCCTCGGGCCCGCTGCCTGCCCTCCCATGGGCGGGAAGTGTACGGCTGCGCCCGCGAGGCGCCCCGGCGGAAGGCGGCTCAGCCCTTGACGGTCAGCGTCTCCCCGATCTGGTCGCGCTCGATCTCCTTCTCGGTGAACGCGACGTCGCGCCACTTCTTCTGCGAGAAGCGCTGGGTCACCTCGGTGTACTGGTCCGAGGACCGGTCGCCGGTGTTGCCGTAGGTGAGGAACGCCTTGGCCGTGGGCCCGTCGTCGCCGAAGCGCACGGCGAACAGGAACGACGTGCCGTAGTTGACCGGGTAGCCGCGCTCGTCGCCGATGCTCGACAGGCTCGACCCCTTGACCAGGCGCTCGCGCTCCACGTCGGCCACCTCGGGATCGCGACTGGTGCTGCTCGCCGCGAACGACACGACGTTGGTCGTGCCGTCGGCGCCGTTGCCGCCGTGGATCGGGATGCGCTCGCCGTCCCGCAGGGCGAACTGCACGTCGCCCAGCGGTACGTCCGGGGCGAACCCCGCCACCTCGAGCGACTGGACCGCCCGGGCGAGGTTGACCAGCAGCGGATCCGGTGCGCCGGCCGGTGCCGGCGCCAGGCCGCTCGGGGTCTCCACGGGACGCGCCGGGTCGAACGGCTCGGCCCAGAGCGCCCCGGCCTGGGTGAGCTGCTTCGGCTCGTAGCGCGCCATGAGCTCGCGCCAGAGCGCGGCGCCCACGCTGGTGAGGTCGTAGCGGCCGTCCCACGCCGCGAGCACGGAGCAGGCCGGCGCGATGTCGACGGTGGCGGCGGGCAGGCCGGGCACGTCGTCAGCGCCCGCGGCGAGCTCCTCGACGGCGACCGGACCGGTGGCGGCGCGGCAGCGTTCCACGACCTGCGTCCGGAGCGCCCGTGCCGTGTAGCCCTCGTTCGCCAGCGAGGCGTCGGCGATCTCGTCCAGCGTGAACTTGCCGTCCGCGCCGGCCGGCCCGGTGGCCGAGGTGTCGTCCAGGACGACGGCGTTCTCACGCGTCCGCGGCGATCGGGCGGTCCCCTGGCGGCCGTGCAGGGGCGAGTAGTCGCCCTCCAGGAGCTGCTGCGCGTTCGCCAGCCAGAACGAGTCGTTGGCGTTGAACACGTAGTCGGCGCGCTCCATCTGGGGCTGGCGATCCGGCGGCACGAGGCCCGGATCGCGGGCGCCCGGTGCGTCCACCCACTCGAACTTCGGGTCCGAGCCGTCGAGCAGCACGGCGCCGTTGTCCGCGGCCAGCTTGGTGATCGGATCCGACACGAGCGCGGCCTCGTAGGCGGCGATCGCCTCGGCCGACAGGTTGGGGGTCGCCGAGGTGTCGGCGTACCAGGCGCGCCCGTCCGACGACGCTGCGATCGTGTTGAAGAGCGGCACGCCGTTGACGGTCCGGTTGACCTCCTGGAGGTCGTCGAGCGACGTCGCCTTCATCGTGTCGAGGTACTGCTGGAGGAACTCGTCGTTGTCGATGTTGGCGTCGCGGTAGGTGATCGCCGCCTCCTCGGACCAGCCGAAGCCGGGCAGGTCGATGATCGGTCCCCAGTGGGTGGTCCACGTCGTGCGCTCGACCTCGCTCAGCTCGCCGTCGTCGCCGAGCACCTCGATCCGGTGCTGCACCGGCGTCATCTCGCGGACCTCCTCGCCGTAGCGGTAGGAGGTCGGGGATCCCGGCACGAGTGCCAACCGGTAGGCGGTGAACCGGTTGCCGGCCGAGACGGTGTGGGTCCACCCGAAGTCCTTCGTGAACCCGATCCCGATGCCGGGAAGCCCCGAGAGCTGGACGCCGTAGAGGTCGAGCTCGCCGGGGACGGTCAGGTGCGACTCCCAGAACCGCAGCTCGCCCTCCCACGGGAAGTGCGGGTTGCCGACCAGCAGGCCGCCGCCGTCCTCGGACCGCTCCGAGCCGACCGCCCACCCGTTGGATGCGAGCGGAGTGCGGGCGAGCTCGGCGAGCCCCGGCGCGTCCGTGGACGGTGCGCCGGCCGGCGCGGAGGTGTGCTCGTTCGGCTCCGTGGTGGTCGCCGGCGGCGTGGTCGTGGAGGCCGTGGTCGTGGTGGAGGTGGCGACCGGCTCGGGTTCCGGGGTGCCGGGCGGTCGCGCCGACGGAATGTAGCGGGCGAGGGTGCCGCCGCTGGCGAGGAGGGCGACCGATCGGGCGTAGGCGTACAGCTCGACCGGCTCGACCGGGCGGAGCCAGTCCGCGCCCTTGCACCAGCCGTCGACGCCGTCCGCCCCGACCTCGTCGAGCTGCGCGTTCCAACCGTCGACGAACGCGGTGACGAGCTCGACGCTGTCGTCGGGGAACGAATCCCAGTCCGCCGTGGCGCGATCGAAGATGCCGATCGTCCGCCACGCGACGTCCGAGTCGATGTTGGCGTCCTCCTCGCCCGGACCGAACCACTTGGCGCGCTCGCCCCGGATCTTGAGGACCTGCTCGACGAGGTCGCACGGGCGGTCCTGCCCGCTGGCGTAGCCCTGCCCGTACGACACGTCGACCAACGAGTCGCCGGTGATGTGCGCCACGCCGTCGGTGGTCCGGCGGATCTGTGCTTCGTACCGGTCGCCGGAGCCGACCGTCGCATCGCTGTCGTCGTCGCCGTCCGAACCCGAGTCGTCGCCGGTGCACGCGGCGAGTCCGCCGAGGACCGCGACCGCAGCCAGGACTCCCGCCAGCCGCAGCCGCTGCGCGCGACCTCGTCCCGATCGATCCGCCATCTGTCGTCCCCCTGGGTGGCCCTGCGGGCGAACCGTATCCCGCCACGTGGCACCGATCGGGGCGGGCCCCGTTCCGGTGCGGGACCGTGGCGATCTGCGAGGATCGTGCGGTGACCGACACCACGGCTCGCAGCGGCGGTCTCGACAGGACGCTCGGCCTCTGGCAGGTCACCGCCAGCGGTGTGGGCATCATCGTCGGCGCCGGCATCTACGTGCTCGTCGGTGACGCCGTCGCGCTCGCCGGCGCCCGCACCTGGATCGGGTTCGTGTTGGCCGCCCTGCTGAGCGTGCTGACCGGGTTGAGCTACGCCGAGCTCACCTCGATGTACCCCAAGGCGGGAGCGGAGTTCGAGTACGCCCGACACGCGTTCCCGGCGTGGATCGCGTTCGTCGTCGGCTGGGTCATGATCGCCGGCCTCGTCGTCGCCGCAGCCGCGGTGTCCCTCGGGTTCGGCCGCTACCTCGGTCACTTCGTCGACCTGAG
>JAEXGP010000142.1 GCA_023450775.1 Actinomycetes bacterium
ATCTCTGCCTGGGCTCGATCTCCGCCCCGGCTCGATCTCTGCCCGGGCCGGTCAGTCGGCGACGGCGATCGCCTTGGTCTCCAGGTACTCCTCGAAGCCGAGGACGCCCATCTCGCGGCCGATGCCGGACTGCTTGTAGCCACCGAACGGCACGTCCGCGGCGTACCAGATGCCGCCGTTGATGCCGAGCGTGCCGGTGCGGACGCGAGCGGCCACCGCGAGCGCGTGCTCCTCATCGCCGGAGTAGATCGCCCCCGACAGGCCGAAGGGCGAGTCGTTGGCGATGGCCACGGCCTGGTCCTCGCCCTCGTAGGGGATGACGGTCAGGACCGGGCCGAAGATCTCCTCGCGAGCCACCCGGGCGGAGTTGTCCAGGCCGACGACCAGCGTGGGGTCGATGAACCAGCCCTTGTCGAACTTGTCCGACCGACCGCCGCCGACGGCGAACGAGCCGCCCTCCTCGACCGCCAGATCCAGGTACGACTGCACCCGGTCGCGCTGACGCTCCGAGATCAGCGGCCCGCAGATCGTGCCGGGATCGGTCGGGTCGCCGGCGGCCAGGGCGCCCATGGTGGCCGCCGCGGCCTCGACCGCCTGGTCGTGCAGCGCGGCGGGCACCAGCAGGCGCGTGGTGATCGCGCAGCCCTGACCGGCGTGGGTCGACGCGGTGAACGCCGCGAGCGACGCCGCGGCGCCGATGTCCGCGTCCTCCAGGACGATGAACGCCGACTTGCCGCCGAGCTCCAGGAACACCTTGGTCAGGTGCTCGGCCGCGTCGCGCATGACCGAACGGCCCGTGTTGGTCGAGCCGGTGAACGACACGACGTCGACGCGGGGGTCGCCGGCGAGCTGCGAGCCGAGCAGGTGGTCCGAGGACGTGACGACGTTGAGCACGCCCGCCGGGATGTCGGTCTCCTCGGCCACGATGCTGGCGACGGCGCTCGCGCACCACGGCGTGTCGGGCGCCGGTTTGAGCACCACCGTGCAGCCGGCGGCGAGGGCCGGGCCGAGCTTGGCCACGTTGATCTGGTGAGGGAAGTTCCACGGGGTGATCGCGCCGACCACGCCCGCCGGCTCGCGGTGGATGCTGCGCCGCGAGACGATCCCGAACGACTCCTTCTCGCCCAGATCCTCGACCCAGCCGTCGTAGCCCTCGGCCAGGTCCGCGTAGTAGCCGAGGTCCTCGACCGGGAAGTCGTACTGCGGGCCCGAGGTCAGGAACGCCGGCGCGCCCACCTCGGCGGTGGTCAGCGCCCGCATCTCGTCGCCGTGGGCCTGGAGCGCGTCGCGCAGCTGGCGCAGGCAGCGGGCCCGGAACGCCGGGTCCGACGCCCAGCCCCCGTCGTCGAACGCCGCGCGTGCCGCACCGATCGCGGCGTCCATGTCGGCGGCGGTGCCGTCGGCCGCAACGCCGAGCACCTCCTCGGTGGCCGGGTTGGACGTGCTGAACGTGCCGCCGCCGGCGGCCGGGACGAGCTTGCCGCCGACGAGCAGGACGTCGAGGCCGGAGGTGAAGTCGTCGAGGCCGGACATCAGCGGTCCTCGGGCCACAGCGGCGCCGGCGTCTCGCGCAGCGGGTAGTGGCCGGGCTGCTTGCCGAGCGCTCGGTGCATCCGGGCGGTCATGCCCTCGGACAGCACGTCGGCCTGCATCATCTCGATGAACAGCGCGCCGGCGTTGCCCAGGTCGAACCAGTCGCGCTGCCACGCCCACTGCATGTTCCCGCCGTAGCGGAACCAGCTGCCGCCGATGCCGGCGATCTCGTAGGTGGTGCCGTCGGGGCGCTTGGCGTCGGCGACCTGGCGCCAGAGGCCGATCACCTGGCCGATCTTCTCGTCGATCAGGATCTGCTCGTACGGGTAGGTCCAGCCGTCCAGGCCGTCCATCTCCAGGCCGATGGCCCAGTCGCGGATCTGGTCGCGGCCGACGGCCATGAAGTTGACCTCGGGCCCGTAGTTCCAGCCGTACGTGGCGTCCTCGGCGTAGCACTCGGCCATCACGCGCCAGTCGCCTCCGGCCTCGGCCTTGCGGTTGGCCTCGAGCCAGTGCTCGACCATGGCCTCGAGCTCTTCGCGTGGGTATGCGGTCATGTATGTCCCCCTGATGTCGGTGTCGCGTCAGTCTTCGATCAGTGCGATCGCGTGCGTCGGGCAGTACTTCACCGCCATCTCGGCGGCCTTGCGGTGTTCGTCGCCAGGGCGCTCGTCGAGCACCTTGACCAACATGTCCTTGCCGACCTCGAAGAGGTCGGGCGCCTCGCCCTCGCACACGGCGTGGCCCTGGCACAGGTCGATGTCGACGACGATGCGGAACCCCATCAGGCCCCGCCCGCGCCGGTCGTGGCGTGCGTGCGCCGGCGGTACCGCACGCGGCACGGCTGCGCGAGCTGCACGACCATCTTGGAGTGGTCGTTGCGGTAGGTCTCGGGCGGCTGCGCTGGCTCGAGCTCCCAGTCCCTCAGCAGCACGCAGAAGATCGTCTTGAGCTGCATCAGCGCGAACGCCGCGCCCACGCACCGGTGCCGTCCGGCGCCGAACGGGATCCAGTTCCACGGGTTGTCCAGGTCGTCCTGGCGGGGGTCGATGTAGCGGCTCGGATCGAACTCGTCCGGGTTGTCGAACGCGCCCTCCAACCGGTTCGAGACGGCGATCGACGTGCCCACGAGCTTGCCCGGCGGGACCGTGTAGCCCTCGACCTCGAGCGGCTCGACGACCTTGCGCAGCAGCAGGATGAGCGGCGGGTGCAGGCGGAGCGCCTCCTTGATGGAGCTCTCCAGCCACGGCACCTCGCGCAGGTCCTGGTAGGTGATCTCGCCGCCGCCGGCCTCGGCCAGCGCGTCCATCTCCGCCACCACCTTCGCCATGACGTCGGGGTTGCGCAGCAGCTCGATGATCACCCACGCCGCGGTGCCGGACGTGGTGTGGTGCCCGGCGAACATCATCGAGATGAACATGCCGGTGATGATGTCGGCGGAGAACTGCTCCACCCCGTTCTCGTCCTTGATCGACATCAGCACGTCGACGAGGTCCATGTCATCCCGGTCGGCGGGCGGCCCGGCCTGGCGGCGCTTGTCCATGATCGCCTCGATGCGCTGGACCAGAGCGGCCCGCGCCGCGTCGCGCTTGCGGAAGCTCTCGATGTCGGCGTAGGCGTCGACGTAGGCGATGGCGTCGGTGCCCTGCTCCAGGTCGTGGAACAGGTGCGCCACCGAGGCGTCGAGCTCCTCGCGGAACTTCGGGCCGATCAGGCACGACGTCGACGTGTAGATGAACAGCTCGGCGGTGAAGTCGAGCAGGTCGATCTCGCCCTCGTCGTCCCAGCGCTCGAGCATCCGCTCGATCTCGGCGGTGATCGTCGCCGCGTGACCGCGCATGAACTTGTCGCGGAGCGACTGGTTGTGCAGCGCCCGGCGCCGCGCCTCGGGGCTGGCGTCGAACACGACGCCCTCGCCGAAGATCGGCGTCATGAACGGATAGGCCGCGGCCTGGTCGAGCTCCTCGTCGGAGGCCCGGAAGAAGATCTCGTTCGCCTCGGCGCCGGTGAG
>JAEXGP010000178.1 GCA_023450775.1 Actinomycetes bacterium
GGCCTGGCGCACGCAGAACGCCACCCGCGAGGCGCCCGCGGCCTTGCGGTCCGCCACCCACGAGGTGACGTCGATCTCGTGCCAGGCGTTGGTGGTGCTGGTGACGTCGAACGTGCCGATGACCGGACCGTCGGCCGGCCGGTTGTTCCACGTCATCGTGGCGCCGGACCAGTTGGTGGACGGGACGCCGATCACCTGGCTGGGTCGCGACGGCGCGGTGACGAGACGACCGTTGAGGCGGAGCGTGGCCCGGGTGACCGTGCCGCTGACGGCGCCGAGGTCCATGGCCAGGTACGACAGCATCTGGTAGTTGGCGCCGGACTCGAACTTGAGCGGCAGCACGTTGGAGGAGCCGTAGGTCGTGGTGGCGTAGGACCCGCCGCGCACGTAGGTGTCGTCGGCCGTCGGGATGGTGACCGAGGACGGGACGACCGGGCCGGTGCTGGTGCGGAACGGCCCGGTCACCTCGTAGGTGACGCCGGTGGTGCCGTCGCTGCCGCGCTGGGACGAGAAGTAGAGCCGCGTGCCGTCGGGGCTGAACGCCGGGCCGGTGACCTCGGAGCTCGAGTGGCCGACGATCCGCACGACCGCGGCCACCTGGCTGACGCCGTTGATCTTGGCGATCGTGCAGAGCTCCATGTTCCCGCCGTCCTCGGCGACGTAGACGTCGCCGGACAGCGGGTGGACGGTCACGTTGTCGACCGCGTTCAGGTCGCCGGGCATGGTGTTGCAGTCGTGGAGCACGGTGAGCGTGCTGGTGGCGGGCACCAGCTCCCACACGCGCTTGTCGCCCTTGGTGGTGAAGAAGACCGAGCCGTTGGCGGCGAAGATGCCCTCACCGCCGTTGAACGCCGTGGTCGTCGCCTGGCGGTCGGGCCCGTTGGGCGACGTGGGCACCCACGTGACCGTCGTGCCCGACACCGACGCGGCGAACAGCTGCCCGGCGGAGAGGTCGCCGGGCGTGGTGGGCACGAAGCGGTAGAGGCGCCCGTTGGGATCGTCCTCGGTGAGGAAGAGGCTGCCGGTGCCGACGTCGACGGCGACGGCCTCGTGGCTGAACGACCCGAGCGCCGGGCGGACGGTGCCCTGCCCCGCCTGCTGCGGGTTGCACTCGTAGACCTGGCCGGTGGCGCCCTTCTCCTCGCAGCTCAGCCACGTGCCCCACGGGGTGGGGCCGCCGGCGCAGTTGATGGAGGTGCCGCCGAGGATCCGGTAGGCGCCGGTGATCGAGCCGTCGGACGCGAACTTCACGGCCGACGCGCCGCCCGCAGCCCCGCCGACCTCGGAGTTGGAGACGTAGACCCAGCCGCCGCCGGTGCTCGGGAAGCACGCGCCGCCGTCGGGTGCGCCGTGCCACGAGTAGGACGTGCCGGACACGTTCGATCCGGTGCGACCGATGATGCGGCTGGTGAAGCCGGCGGGCAGCTGGAGCCCGTTGGCGTCCGCCGCCTGGAGCGCGCCGTAGGGCCCGGGCCCCGCCACGGCGGCGAACGCATCACGCGCCGGCCCGACGAGCGCGGCGCCAGCAGCGACCAGACCAGACGTCAACAGGAACGTCCGCCGGTCCAGGCTCTCCGACATGGTCTTCCCTCCCTCGCGAGCGGACCATGCCGCCACCATGCGGCGCGCCCAGCTCGATTCGCACTTCGACGCTACGACTGCGTCAGGCGCCGGACAAGGGAAGAGATGCCCAGTGGGGCGGGGTTCACACGGTCCGGGTCCGGACCGCCGAGCGGCGCCGGATCAGGTGTCGGCCGCGTCCTCGAGGGATGCCGGATCCGCGTCGGGATCACCGGCGTCGAGCGAGCCGGGGACGATGCGGCAGCGCTCGATGAAGTCCGCCACCTCCGTCTCCTTGAGCCGGATCACGCGGCCGAACCGGTAGGCCGGCAACTGGCCGTCGTCGATGAACCGGTACAGGGTCCGCGGGGTCACGCCCAACCGCCGGGCCGTCTCCGCAGTGTTGAGCCATTCGATGTCCGCCGTGCTCACTTGAGTGAAGGTACGCGGACCCTGCGACATCGGCAACCAGCTACCTCCTCGTCGCCGTTGGTGGAATCGTATGACACTTCATTGATCCTCGTTCACCACCTTTCATGGCGTTTAGTACCTCTTGACTTCTTTCCCGCTGATCCCGTATCACTCTGATCACCCCGGCGTTCGTCCCGGGTGATGGGAGCCGCCCGGATCGGGCGGATGGAGGGAGGAGTCGTGACGTCCGTGCTGGACAGGGCTGCGCCGTCGACCGCGCGCCCCGATCGCGTCCGGGGTCTGCCGAGCGGCCGGGCGGTGATCGGATCGGTGCTCGTCATGCTGGCCGCGGCCGGCGTGCTGGCCGCCCACCGGTCCGCGTCCGCACCGCCGTCGACCCGCTACGTGGTCGTCACCGAGGACGTCCCTGCGGGCACGGTCCTGTCCGCGTCCGACCTCGGCACCGTCGCGGTCGACCTCCCTGCCGGCACCCGTGCGGTCCCGGCGGACGAGGCGGACGGGGTGATCGGGTCGGTGGTGGTCCACGACCTGGGCGAGATGGACCTGCTCCGGCCCGACGACGTCGGCGACGCCGATGCGACCCCGGTGCCGGGGTCGGTGATCGTCCCCGTCGAGATCGAGCGGGCCAGGGCGCTCGAGGGAGTCGTCCACGCGGGCAGCCGGGTGGACCTGCTCGCCACGGACCCTGAGGGAGCCGGCACGTCGGTGCTCGCTGCCGACGTCCTCGTCGTCGCGGTCGACGAGGGCGACGACGGACTCGGCGCGACGGATGGCACCGCCGTGCGCCTGGCCCTCGCCGATGCGGATGCCGCCACATCGGTCGTCGATGCGTCGGTCAGGTCGCAGCTGACGTTGGTGCTCCCCCAGCCCGGGACCGGCACGGGTGCGGCCCGTGGCTGAGCGCTTCGTGGTCGTCGGCCTGGCTCGCTCACGAAGCCGCTGGTTCGGCGAGCTGGCACGTTGGGCGACCGCCGGAGCGGCACCGGTCGACTTCGTGAAGTGCCTCACCGCCGAGGAGGCCCGGGCGGTGATCGGCGCCGGGCGGGCGGCCTCGGTGCTCCTCGTCGACGCCGAGCTGCCCCGGTTCGACCGCGACCTGGTGGCGGAGGCCGACCGCTCGGGCGTCCCCACCATCCTCGTCGGCGCCCCGGAGGCCCGGGACTGGGAGGCGCTCGGCTGCGCTGCGCGACTCGATCCCGACTTCGGGCGGGAGGAACTGGTCGAGGCGCTCGAACGCCACGCCCGCCGGGTCGCGCCGGAGGACCGCCGGGCGGCCCGGGTGGAGCTGGCGGACGAGGTCGCTCGCGGCACGCTGATCGGCGTGATCGGGCCGGGCGGTGCGGGCACGTCCACGATCGCCATGGCGCTGGCCCAGGCCCTCGCCGCAGAGAGCGTCGACACGGTGCTCGTCGACGGTTGCCGCCGGTCCGACCTGGCGATGTACCACGACGTCGGCGACGTGATCCCGGGCTTCCCCGAGCTGGTCGACCTGCATCGTTCCGACGAGCCCGACCCCGACGAGGTGCGGGCGCTCGAGTTCCCGACGGCCCGCGGCTACCGGCTGGTCCTCGGCATGCGCCGTCCTCGCGACTGGGCGGGACTGCGGCCCCGGGCCGTCGAGGCGGCGTTCGACGGACTGCGTCGCACGCACGACGCGGTGGTCGTCGACCTGGAGGACGACCTGGAGACCGAGGCCGAGACCGGGTCGTCCGACATCGAGGATCGGCATGCCGCCGCGCTGGCGGTGGTGCGGTCGTGCGACGCGACCGTGGTCGTGAGCCGCGGCGACATGAAGGGCACGCACGACGCGGTCCGACTGGTCCACGACCTGGGACGGGTCGGCGCCCCTGCCGGCCGCATCGTCGTCGCCGTGAACCATGCGCCGCGGTCGCCGGTGACCCGTTCCCGGATCGCCCGCACCATCCGCTCCCTCACGGCCGGAGCCGAACCCGGCGAGGTCACGTTCGTGGGCCGGATCCGCGGCGCCGACGCGCTGCAACAGGACGTGGCCTCCCTCCCCGGCGGCCGCGACGTCCTCCGGTCGATCCGTTCGCTGGGCCCCGTCCCGCAGGTGGCCCGGGAGCACGCGCCGGTGCAGGTCCGGGCCGGTGAGCTCGGTGCGCACCTCGTGCTCGACGACGGAGGTGCCAGATGAGCGTCGACGTGGACGACGGGCGTCTCTCGCCACTCCAGGAGATCGAGCGGTCGGTGCAGCTGCGAGCCAACGCGCTCGCGCTCGACGTGGACAGCCCCGACGGCGAGTCCCGGCTGCTCGACCTCATCCACGACGCCGTCCTCCAGTGGTCCGACGACCACTCCCGGGGCCACCGTCCCTACGAGCTGCCCGACCCCGACGGCGTGACCGAGCGGGCGTTCCGGAACCTCGCTCGCTACGGGCCGCTGACCGAGCTGCTCGCCGACGACGACGTCTGGGAGATCATGGTCAACGCCCCGAGCGAGATCTTCGTCAAGCGGCACTCAGGCGGGAACCGCTTCCACCACGAGGTGTTCCACGACGACGACCACGTCGCCCGCACGCTGACCAAGCTCCTCGACGACTCGTCGACCTCGCACCGCAAGCTCGATCCGGTCGAGGGCCTGCAGGACGCCCAGCTCGACGACGGCGCCCGGCTCCACATCGTCCACGGCGACCTCAGCCGCGGTGGCCACCTGATGGTGAACATCCGCAAGTTCACGGGCGTGGCGCTGAGCAGCCTGGACGAGCTCGTCGAGCGCCGCTCGCTGACCGCCGCCGCTGCACGGTTCCTGTCCGCGGCCGTGCGATCCCGTCTGAGCATCGTGTTCGCCGGCGCGCCCGGAGCGGGCAAGACCACGCTGCTGTCCTGCTGCGCCGCCGAGCTGGATCCGTCGCTCCGGGTCGTGATCGCCGAGGAGGTGTTCGAGGCCCAGGTCGACGTCGCGAACGTCGCGAGCATGCAGACCCGGCCGCCCCGCACCGACCGCCCGGCGATCGATCTGCGCCGCCTGGTCTCAGGCTTCCTCCGGATGGCGCCCGACGTCGCGATCGTCGGCGAGGTGCGAGACCGGGAGGCGCTCCCACTGCTACTCACCCTCTCCTCCGGGGTCACCGGCTACACGACCATCCACGCCGGGTCGGCACGCCAGGGCCTCACGCGACTCCGGTTCCTGGCTCAGCTCTCCGACTCGTCCAAGGACCTCCCGCTC
>JAEXGP010000214.1 GCA_023450775.1 Actinomycetes bacterium
GGCCTGGCCGACGAGTTCGAGATGGTGCAGGACACGTTCCGGCGCTTCGCCGAGGACAAGATCGCCCCGGTCGCCGAGCACATCCACCGGGAGAACGCCGACATCCCCGAGGAGATCATCTCGGGGCTCGCGGAGATGGGTGCGTTCGGCCTGTCGATCAGCGAGGACTACGGCGGCTTCGCGAGCGGCGACGAGTCCGACTACGTGGCGATGATCATCGCCACCGAGGAGCTGTCGCGCGGCTCGCTCGGCGCCGGCGGCTCGCTCATCACCCGGCCCGAGATCTTGGCCCGGGCACTCGAGGCCGGCGGCACCGAGGAGCAGAAGCAGGAGTGGCTGCCCCGCCTGGCCTCCGCCGAGGTCATGAACGCGGTCGCCGTGACCGAGCCCGACTACGGCTCCGACGTGGCCGGCGTGAAGGTCCAGGCGACCAAGGTCGACGGCGGGTGGCTCATCAACGGCGTCAAGACGTGGTGCACGTTCGGCGCCCGGGCGGACGTCCTCATGCTGCTCGCACGGACCGACCCCGACCGCAGCAAGACCCACAAGGGCCTGTCGATGTTCATCGTCCCGAAGGAGCGCGGCGACGGCCACGGCTTCCAGCAGACGCAGGACAACGACCACGGCGGCGGGAAGATGGAGGGCCGCCCGATCGACACGATCGGCTACCGCGGCATGCACTCCTACGAGATCGCGCTCGAGAACTGGTTCGTCCCCGACGAGAACCTGATCGGCGGCGAGGGCGGCCTGGGCCGCGGCTTCTACTACCAGATGGCCGGCTTCGAGAACGGCCGCATCCAGACAGCGGCCCGCGCCGTCGGCGTGATGCAGGCCGCACTCGAGGAGGCCCGCCAGTACTCCGTCGACCGCAACGTGTTCGGCAAGCCGGTGCACGACTACCAGCTCACGCAGGCCAAGCTCGGCCGCATGGCGGTGATCGTCCAGGGCGCCCGCCAGTTCTCCTACGACATCGCCCGGCAGGTGGCCGGCGGCGACGGTCGCCTGGAGGCGGCGCTGCTCAAGGCGTACGTCTGCAAGGCCGCCGAGTGGGTCACCCGCGAGGCCATGCAGATCCACGGCGGCATGGGCTACGCCGAGGAGTACACGGTCAGCCGCCTCTGGGTGGACGCACGCGTGCTGTCGATCTTCGAGGGCGCCGACGAGGTGCTCTGCCTGCGGGTCATCGCCAAGCAGCTGGTCGAGCGCCAGGGCCTGTAGGCCCCTGCGCTCGCTCTGTTCCCAGCATGGCACCCGGATGGGTGCAGATCCGGGAACAGAGCCGGCGCGGCGGGCGAGGAGCCGCCGAACGGGGAGCCGGGTCCGTGGTGCTCTCCCGTCCGGATCCGCGCCCGGCTCCGTAGCCTGGGGCCATGCACCGCCACGTCAGGACCTCACTCGTCACGCTCGCCGCCGCGCTGGTGGCCATGTCGGGCGTCGCCTGCAGCGGGGACGACGAGGACGCCGCGCCGACGACGTCGGCGAAGTCGGCGCCGGCCGAGACCTCGCCGACCGCCGTGTCGGGCACGGTGGATCCGGACCAACCGGTGCGCGACGCCAGCGACTTCTGCACCTCCCTGGGATCGGGCGGCATCCAGGACCTGCTCGGCGCCGCCCCGGCGGAGGTGGCGGCGACGGACACGACGTGCACGTGGACGCGTGAGGGCTCGGACGGCGTCCACCGCGTCGAGGTGACGATGACGTCGTACACGTCGGACGTCGAGGCCCAGGACGCGGTGTCGGGCGACGAGACCCCCGCCCCGGGCATGGACTCCTTCTCGGCGAGCGCGCTGTCGTTCGGTGACGACGAGGGGACGGTGCAGGTGGCGTCGGGCCCCGCCGTGGTCCAGGTGGTGGCGTCCGGGCCGGGGCTGACGGCCGAGCGGCTCACCGCCGCCGTGACCGCGATGCTCCAGGGCTAACGCCCGGGAGGGGGAGACCAGGGCGAGCGCCCGGGAGCGGGAGGCCAGGGCGAGCGCCCGGGAGCGGGAGGCCAGGGCGAGCGCCCGGG
Source organism: Actinomycetes bacterium (assembly GCA_023450775.1). GTDB lineage: Bacteria > Actinomycetota > Acidimicrobiia > Acidimicrobiales > Microtrichaceae > Dermatobacter. Next base: position 2,009 of record JAEXGP010000214.1, read on the forward strand.
AGCGGGAGACCGCTCAGATCTTGATCATCACGTGCTTGATCTCGGTGTAGTGCTCGAGCGCGTAGATCGACATGTCCTTGCCGTAGCCGGACTGCTTGTAGCCGCCATGGGGCATCTCGGACACGATCGGGATGTGGTCGTTGACCCACACGGTGCCGAACTGCAGCCGCTTGGCCATGCGCATGGCACGGGCGACGTCGTTGGTCCACACCGATGAGGCCAGGCCGTAGTCCACGCCGTTGGCCCACTGCAGCGCCTGCGCCTCGTCGTCGAAGCGCTGCACGGTGACGACCGGGCCGAACACCTCTCGCTGCACGATCTCGGACCCCTGGTCGGGGCCGACGACCACCGACGGCTCGTAGAAGAAGCCCGGTCGGTCGCCGACGGCGCCCCCGGTGGTGACGCGGGCACCGTCGGCCACGGCCCGCTCGACCATGCCCGCCACCTTGGCCTGCTGCTCCGCCGAGATCACGGGCCCGACCGCCACGTCGGGATCGGACGGGTCGCCCCACTTGAGCGCGCCGACCGACTCGGTGAGTCCCTCGACCACGTCGTCGAACACCCGGGGCCCGGCGACCACGCGGCACGGCGCGGTGCAGTCCTGGCCGGAGTTGTAGTAGCTCATCTCGGTCAGGCACTCGACGACGGCGGCGGGGTCCGCGTCGTCGAACACGATCACCGGGGCCTTGCCACCGAGCTCCAGGTGGACCCGCTTGAGGGTGTCGGCCGCGTTCTTGGCGATGAGCTTGCCGGTCGACACGTCGCCGGTGATCGAGATCATCGCGACGTCGGGGTGCGCGACGAGTGCGGCGCCCGCCGACTCGCCCTGGCCGAGCACCACGTTGAGCACACCGGGCGGCAGGATGTCGGCCGCGAGCTCGGCCAGGCGGATGGCGGTGAGCGGCGTCAGCTCGGACGGCTTGAGCACGACGGTGTTGCCGGTCGCGAGGGCGGGGCCGACCTTCCACGTGGCCATGTTGAGCGGGTAGTTCCAGGGGGCGATTGAGCCGATCACGCCGAGCGGGTCCCGCCGCACGAAGCTCGTGTGGTCCTCCAGGTACTCCCCTGCGGCCCGGCCCTCCATGAAGCGCGCTGCGGCCGCGAAGAACCGGAAGTTGTCGACCGTCAGGTCGAACTCGAAGTCGATGATCGAGACCGGCTTGCCCACGTTCGCGGACTCGAGCGCCTTGAGCGTGTCCAGGTCGGCCTCGATGGCATCGGCCAGCGCGGAGATGCGCTCGAAGCGCTCGCGGGGCGTGGTCTCCGACCAGGCCTCGAACGCGGCCGAGGCCGCCGCGACGGCCGCGTCCACGTCCGCCGCGCCCGACGACGCGACCGACGCAAGCACCTCGCCCGTGGCCGGGGCGAGCACCTCGTCGGTCGCACCGGACTCGGCGGGGCGGAACGCGCCGTCGATGAAGTTGCCGGTCTGCGCCAGTGAGATCTCCATGCCGCCATCTTCCCGCGGCGCGGGCAGCCACGCCGACCGGTCCAGGCACGACCCGGCGGCGGGTTCACGTGACGTTCACTGAAGCGACATCCCTGCGTGCGGTTGGATCGTCCACATGGACGCGCCCGTGCACCGGATCGATCTCCGCCCCCTCATCGAGGGCGGTCCCGACAGCCCCGGAGGACGTGAGGTGATCCGTGCGTTCGACGCCGCCGGCCGCGACACGGGGTTCATCCTGCTCGAGGGCCACGGGGTCGACCCGGATGTGATCGACAGCGCCATCGACGCCTGGCAGCGCTACTTCGACCTCCCGCTCGAGCAGAAGCTGTCCCATGTGCCGCCGACCGCGGACGCCAACACCGGCTACACCCCCTACACGTCGCAGGCGCTGGCCTACACGTCGGGGGCCGAGACGCCTCCCGATCTGATGGAGGGGTACTCGATCGGTAGAGAGGACGCGATCGGGCCCTTCTTCGACGAGTACCGCGAGTGGTTCCAGCCGAACATCTGGCCGGAGGCGCCGACGGACCTGCGGGCGGCCAACGACGCGCTGGAGTCGGAGCTGCGACGGGTGGCCGACGTGGTGCTCCGCGCCATGGCGCTCGCACTCGACCTGCCGGAGGACTGGCTGGTGGAGCGCAACGAGCGCGGCGTGATCACGCTCCGGCCGAACCACTACCCCGCGCACTCCGGCGAGGCGGTGAGCGACGGCCAGCAGCGCCTTGGCGCCCACACGGACTACGGCGTGATGACGCTGCTCGTCGCGGACCCCGTGCCAGGGCTGGAGGTGCTGCGGGGCGGCGAGTGGTACGGGTTCACGCCGCCGCACGGCACGATCCTGTGCAACATCGGCGACATGCTCGCCATGTGGACCAACGACCGCTGGACCTCGACCATGCACAGGGTGGTCGCGCCCGCGCCCGGTGCGCCACGTCGCCGGTCGATCGCCCGGTTCCTCGACGGCGATCCCAGCGTGGAGATCGCGCCGATCCCGAGCTGCGTGACCGACGGCGAAGCCGCCCGCTACCCGACGGTCAACGCGGGCGCGTGGCTGCTCGCCAAGCTCGTGGGCGGTGCCGAGGCCGCGCCGGTCGACCTCCCCGACGGCGGGCTGACGGGGGCCACCCACCGCTGACCCGGGGGCACGCCCGGTTGGCCGCGGGGCACCCAACACGCATCGTGATGGGTGAATCACGTTGCGTGGTCACTCGGCCCGGGTAGGCCGCGCCCTCGACGGCGTGGAGACGCCTCGCCGTCGGAACGGGCGGTGGCTCCGCCCGGGAAGCGAGGAACACCATGAAGCTCAGACACGGAATCGTCGCGGCCACGATCGCAGCCGGCACCACCGGCGCCGTCGCGCTGCCGGCCGGGGCAACCGGCTGGCACGACGGCGACGGCCGACGCGGCGAGGTGGCCGGCCAGGGCTGGGAGCGTCACGACGGCGGCAGGAGCGGACGGCACGGCGACCAGCGCGACCACGGCGGCAAGGGCGAGCGGCGCTGGGACGATCGCGGCGATCGCCGCTGGGACCGCGGGCACGACTGGGGCGACAAGGGCGACGAGGTCGACAACGGCGGCGAGCAGGCGCCCGAGGCCCTGAGCACCGAGGACGCCGCCTTCCTGCAGAGCGCCGGCTCGATCGCCCTGAACGAGGTGCTGCAGGGCGCCACGGTGCTGGAGCGCAGCCAGGACCCCGCGGTGCTGGAGCTCGCCAACGACGTGGTGCGCGACCACTGGAAGCAGCTCCTGAAGCAGGTCCGCATCCACGAGGCCTACGGGATCCCCTTCCCTACCCTCACCCCCGAGCAGGTCGCTGCGATCGGTGCGCTGCAGGCGACGCCGGACGACCAGCTCGACGCCACGTTCGTGGCGAACCAGGTGGCCGGCCACGAATCCGCGCTGGAGCTGTTCCGGACCGCGGCCGAGGGGTCGGACTCCCGACTCGTGCAGTGGTTCGCGGCCAAGCAGGTCCCCAAGCTGGAGCGTCACCTGGCCGAGGCGCAGGCCATCCAGGCCACGGTGACCCCGCCGGCGCCCGAGCCGGCGCCCGCCGTCTGATCGCCACGACCTCCTGAGGTCACCCCCCAGGAACCGGTCGTCCCCTCCGGCCGGTCCAGCGGCCCCGGTCCACGCCCCGTGCGGGCGCGGGCCGGGGCCGCACCGCGTACGGGCTCAGCCCTGGAGGGCGGCGATGGCGTCGGCGATCGCGATCGCGCGGCGGGCGTTGTCCACGTGCAGGTTCTCGATCATCCGACCGTCGACGGTGACCACACCCTTGCCGGCGGCCAGCCCCTCCTCGAACGCCTCGATCACGCGGCGGGAGTACTCGACCTCGTCGGCGGACGGCGAGTAGGCCTCGTTGCAGGGCTCGACCTGCGTCGGGTGCACCAGGGTCTTGCCGTCGAAGCCCATCTCGGCGCCCTGGGCCGCCTCGACCGCGAAGCCCTCGGGATCGCGGACGTCGTTGTAGACGCCGTCGAGGATGACCTTGTCCGCGTACCGCGCCGCGTTGATGCAGCGGGCGAGTCCCCACAGCAGCGGCGCCCGCCCGGGGACGAGCGCGGCGCGGAGCTCCTTGGCCAGGTCGTTGGTGCCCATCACCAGCACGGCGAGGCGCTCGGACGAGGTGGCGATCTCGACCGCCCGCTCGATCGCGGCGGGCGTCTCGAGCATCGCCCAGATGCGGGTGTGGTCGGGCACGCCGGCGGCCTCGATCACCTTCTCGACCGCAGCCACGTCCGCAGCGGAGTTCACCTTCGGCACCACGATGCCGTCGGGACCGGCCTGGGCGGCGGAGCGGAGGTCGTCGGTGGACCACTCCGTCTCCAGCGAGTTGACCCGGATCGTCAGCTCCCGGGAGCCGTACTCGCCCGACTGCACGGCCGCCGCGACCTTCTCGCGGGCCGTCGCCTTCATGTCGGGCGCGACCGAGTCCTCGGTGTCGAAGATGATCGCGTCCGTGGGCAGCGACTTGGCCTTCTCGAGCGCCTTGTCGTTGGCGCCCGGCATGTAGAGCGCGCTGCGGCGGGGGCGGATCTCGTCGGTCATGTCGGTCGTCTCCTCGACGTGCGGATCAGGTTCCTGACGACAGCTGACGACCGTGACGGTCGTCCAGTGGCGTCAGCAACCGGGTGGGTGGTCAGAAGCCGTAGCGGGCGGCGAGCTCGGGGTCGCGCTCGGCCAGCTGACGGGCGAGGTTGACGACCACGTGGCACTGCTTCACCGACGCGTCGTCCTCCATCTTCCCGTTGAGCATGATGGCGCCCGTGCCGTCGCCCATGGCCTCGATGACCTCCTGGGCGTGGGCGACGTCGGCCGGGTCCGGCGAGAAGACCTTCTTGGCGATGTCGATCTGCACCGGGTGCAGCGACCAGGCGCCCACGCAGCCGAGCAGGTAGGCGTTGCGGAACTGGTCCTCGCAGGCGACCGTGTCCTTGATGTCGCCGAAGGGGCCGTAGAACGGCAGGATCCCGGCCATCGCACACGCGTCGACCATGCGGGCGATCGTGTAGTGCCAGAGGTCCTGCTGGTAGCTCGTGCGGTCCGCGTCGTACAGCGGGCCGTCCTCGCCCTGCGGCGGGTCCTGGCGCACCAGGTAGCCGGGGTGGCCGCCGCCGACGCGGGTGGTCTTCATGCGGCGGTTGGCCGCCAGGTCGGCCGGGCCGAGCGACAGGCCCTGCATGCGGGGCGACGCCAGGCAGATCTCCTCGATGTTGGCCACGCCGCGGGCGGTCTCGAGGATCGCGTGGACCATGAGCGGCTCGGTCAGACCGGCCCGGGCCTCGAGCTGCGCGAGCAGGCGGTCGACGTAGTGGATGTCCTCAGGACCTTCGACCTTGGGGATCATGATGACGTCGAGCCGGTCGCCGACCTCGGTGACCAGCGTGGTGAGGTCGTCGAGCACCCACGGCGAGTCCAGGCTGTTGACCCGGGTCCACAGCTGCGTGTCGCCGAAGTCGACCTCCTTGGCCACCTTGACCAGACCCTCCCGGGCGGCCTCCTTGGCGTCCATCGGGATGGCGTCCTCGAGGTTGCCCAGGAGGATGTCGACCGTGGGAGCGATCTCGGGCAGCTTCGCGGTGACCTTCTCCAGGTGCGGCGGGAAGAAGTGGATCATCCGCGACGGGCGGAATGGGATCTCCCGCAGCGGCTCGGGGGCACCGACGGCGAGGGGCTGGAAGAAGTCCTTGGGGCTCCGCATGGGTCCCGACGCTAGGACGGCGCCCCGGGGCTGTCGAAACCCGTCGACGGCGCCGTGGTCCACCCGCTTCGTTCCCGATTCCGGCGGTGATCGCCCCAGGGAATCGGGAACAGAACCCGCCTCAGGAGTCGAAGCCGAGGCCCAGTCGGTCGAGCAGCCGCAGCCACCGTCCGCGCCGACCCTCGTTCGCGTCGGCCCGGGCGATCGCCCGGCGGGTGAGCTGCACCCCGACCGTGCGGATCGGCTCGGGCGGGAACGGCACGGGCACCTTGCGCACGAGGTCGAGGTCCAGCAGCGGCGACCCGGGCCGGTACAGCAGGTCCAGGCACACGTGCCCGCCGAAGCGCGTCGCTCCGACGCCGAGACCGGTGTAACCGACGGCGTAGGCCACGCGCCCGTCGAGCGCGGTGCCGAACGAGACCGAGAAGCGGGTCGAGGTGTCGATCACGCCGGCCCAGCGGTGGCTGAACCGCACATCCTCCAGCTGCGGGAACGTCGTGAAGAAGTGCTCGGCCAGCTTCCGGAACGTCTCGGGCCGGTCCTCGAAGCGCTCGTCGGTGCGGCCCCAGTGGTGGAACACCGCGTCGTAGCCGCCCCAGACGATGCGACCGTCGTCGGTCAGGCGTGAGTAGTGGAACTGGTTGGTCGTGTCCGACAGGCCCTGGCGACCGCGCCAGCCGATCAGGTCCAGGCGGTCACCGAGCGGCTCGGTGGCGAGCACGTGGTCGTACACCGGCACGACGCGGCGGTTGACCGCCCGCACCGGCGAGCGCGCCGCGTTCGTCCCCAGCACCACGGCGCCGCAGCGGATCCGGCCGCGATCGGTGCGGACCTCCACGCCGGCGCCGTGACGTTCCAGCCCGGTCATCCGGGTGTGCTCGGCGATGCGCCCGCCCGCGGCCCGAACTGCGTCGGCGAGCCCCCACCCCAGCCGGGCGGGGTCCACCAGCGCCTCGCCCGAGCGGGTCCACGAGCCGGCGAGGAAGGTCGGCGAGTCCACGAGCGCCCGGATGCCGTCGGCGTCGAACAGCTCCACGTCCTCGCCGTGGGAGCGCTGGAGCTCGGCATCGGCGCGGACCTCGGGCACGCACCACGGCTCGGTGGCGACGGCCAGGGCCCCCGTCTGTTCCAGGCGCGCGTCGATGCCCAGCCGCTCGACGTCGGACACCAGCCCCGCGAAGTTGGCCCGCCCGGCGAGCAGCGTGGCGTCGAGGTCGCGACCGAAGCGGGCGATCCCGTTGGCGATCCCGTGCGTGAGCGACGCCGACACGAAACCCCCGTTGCGGCCGGACGCCTGGCCGACGACCGTGCCGGCGTCGATCACGAGCACCGACCGGGACGGGTCCTCCTCGAGCGAACGCAGCGCCGCCCACAGACCCGTGTAGCCGGCGCCGACGATCACCAGATCGGCGCGGTCGTCGCCGTCGAGCGGGTCCCCCGGCGCCGGGCGGTCCGGCGTGTCGGTCCACAGCACCGACAGCTCGGAGTCCGCGAGCGACCGGTCGACGGGATCCATCCC
>JAEXGP010000044.1 GCA_023450775.1 Actinomycetes bacterium
GAGTAGCTCGGCTGGAGCTGGGCCCCACCGCCCGGCAGCACGACGAAGAACTGGCTGCCGTTCGTGTTGGGACCCGAGTTCGCCATGGCGAGCGTGTAGTCGGCGTACTCGTCGGAGGAGGCGGGGAGCTCGTCCTGGATCGTGTAGCCGAGCTCGTTGCTGCCCCACGGGTCGCCGTCGCCGTCGCCGGCCTGGATCACGAAGCCCGGCACGATCCGGTGGAACGGAACGCCGTCGTAGTAGTGGTACCGGCTCAGCACCACGAAGTTGTTCACCGACACCGGGGCCTTGGCCGAGTTGAGCGCGGCGGTGAAGTCGCCCTTCGTCGTGGAGAACGTGGCCATGTAGGTGGCGTCGGCGTCGATGCACATCGGCGGCGGGCCGGCGAACTTCTCCACCCGCTTGGCCGTGCCCTCGGCGGGCGGGCACGGGGTCTCGGCGTCCAGCGTGATGCCCTCGGGCGGGCGGGTGAGCTCGGCGGCGTCGGACGGCGCGGTCGTGGTCGAGCCGTCGGCGGCCGTGGTGGTGGTGCTCGACGAGGTCTCGTCGTCGGAGCCGGTGAGGATGACGACCCCGGCGACGATGATCGCCAGCCCCGCCAGCACCCCGATCGCGGTGACGATCCGGCGGCGCCGGGACGACTGCGCGGCCCGTCGCTTGGCCTCGGACAAACGGGTGTCGCGGCCCTGCTTCTGACGTGCGTGCTTCTCTGCGCTGGTTCCCACGGCGGGCGACAGTAGCCAAACCCCGGGGTGCCGCCGGGTTCGCACCCGCGACGCCTCACAGCTCGTCGGGCGACGCTCCCGGGCGGTCCGTCGGCACCGGATCGTGCGTCGCGGTGCCGGATCGGGTTGGAGGGGCGACTGGGTCGACCGAGTACCTTTGGGCGCCGTGGCGCTCCTGGTCCAGAAGTTCGGCGGGACCTCGGTGGGTGATCCCGAGCGGATCCGCGAGGTGGCCGACCACGTCGCGCGCTGTCGCAAGCGCGGCGACGACGTCGTGCTCGTCGTGTCCGCGATGGGCAAGGAGACCGACGAGCTGCTGCGCCTGGCGGGCGAGGTGTCGGGCAACCGCCCGGGCCGCGAGATGGACATGCTCATCACCGCGGGGGAGCGGAAGTCGATCGCGCTGGTGGCCATGGCGCTGGCCGACCGCGGCATCGAGTCCGAGAGCTACACCGGCAGCCAGGCCGGCTTCGTCACGAACACCAGCCACACCAACGCCAAGATCCTGGACGTGAAGGCGGACCGCATCCGCGCCGCGGTCGCGGCCGGCCGGGTGCCCGTGGTCGCCGGTGCGCAGGGCGTGTCGACCGACCACGACGTCACCTTCCTGGGACGCGGCGGCTCGGACACCACGGCGGTGGCCCTGGCCTACGCGCTGCAGGCCGACGCCTGCGAGCTCTACACCGACGTGTCCGGCGTGTTCACCACCGACCCGCGCGTGGTGCCGTCGGCCCGGCGCATGCACCGCATCACGTTCGACGAGATGCTCGAGATGACCGCCGCCGGGTGCCCCAAGCCCGCCATGCGGTCCGTCGAGTACGCCCATCGCCACAAGGTCCCGCTCCACGTGCGCTCCGCCTTCACCTGGGAGCCGGGTACGTGGGTCACCGAGGAGGATCCCGCCATGGAGGACGCGCTCATCCGAGCGGTGCAGGCCGACCAGTCCGAGGCCAAGGTCACCGTCACCGGCGTGCCCGACCGTCCCGGCGTGGCCGCCACGCTGTTCCGCACGCTCGCGGACGCCGAGGTCAACGTCGACATGATCGTGCAGAACGTGTCCGAGGGCGGTGTCACCGACATCTCGTTCACGGTCCCGCACGACCAGCTGGAGGCCGCGCTCGCGGTCTGCGAGGCGCGGGCCGCCGAGGTGGGGGCGACGTCGGTGGTGGCCGACGGCGCGATCGCCAAGGTCAGCGTGATCGGCGCGGGCATGAAGTCGAACCCGGGTGTGGCCGCGACCATGTTCCAGGTGCTGGCGGACCACGGCATCAACATCGAGATGATCTCGACCTCCGCCATCCGCATCAGCTGCGTGATCGCCGAGGACGACTCGGACCGGGCGGTGCAGGTGCTGCACGACGCCTACGAGCTCGAGTCCACGACCTTCTGATCACCCGCCCACGATGCTGACCACCGGGAACGCCGCCCTGGCGTGGTCCCGGACACGAGCATCGAGCCTCAAGGGATCGTGAGGGCCCGGACGACGGTGTCGGCGAGGAGCCGACCCTCGTCGGTGAGCACCAGGCGGTCGCCGGACACGACGACCAGACCGTCGCCGACCACGCCGTCGACGGCGTCGCGTTCGGGCACGGCATCGAGCGGCAGGCCCTCGGCCAGGCGGATGCCGAGCATCACCCGCTCCATCGCACGTTGCTCCGGAGCGAGCTGCTCGAAGCCCTCGGCCGGCACCTCCCCTTCCAGCGCCGCGCCGGCCCAGCCGTCCAGTCCGGCGTGGTTCCACCAGCGGCGGTCGCCCACGTGCGAGTGCGCACCCGGGCCGACGCCCCACCAGTCGTCGTCGCGCCAGTAGAGGAGGTTGTGGCGGCAGCGATCGGCCGGGGTGCGGGCCC
>JAEXGP010000244.1 GCA_023450775.1 Actinomycetes bacterium
GTCAGGGCGTGTGTGGCGGTGGCGGCGGCGGTGCTCGGCACCTCGGTGCTGGCGGCGGCCCCGGCGGGGGCGGACACCGCGCCCACGTCGAGCGGCACGCCGGCCACGGTCTCGGCCGACTCGCTGCCCACCGTGCAGATCAACGGTGTCGTCTGGGACCAGGTCGTGGTCGGCAACACCGTGTTCGCGACCGGCAAGTTCACCTCCGCCCGTCCCGCCGGAGCGGCGGCCGGGACCAACGAGACCGCCCGCGCCAACGTGCTCGCGTACGACCTGAGCACCGGCGCCCTGATCACCAGCTGGGCGCCCACGCTGAACGCCCAGGGACGTGCGATCACGGCGTCGGACGACGGCTCGATCATCTACGTCGGCGGCGACTTCACGTCCGTCAGCGGCGTGGGCCGCAACCGCGTGGTGGCGCTCAACGCGTCGACCGGTGCGGTGATCACGGGCTTCAACGCCAACGTGAACTCCTGGGTCAACGACCTTGAGGTCTCGGGCTCGACCCTCTACCTGGGCGGCGCCTTCACGGTCGTCGGCAACCAGGCCCGTTCCCGACTCGCCTCGGTGAACGCGACGACCGGTGCGGTGACCACCTGGGCGCCCTCGGCCGATGCCGAGGTCCGGACCCTCACCGTGCCGGCCGGCACCGGCAAGGTCGTCGTGGGCGGGCACTTCGCCACGCTGAACGGCGCCGCCAACCGCGGCATGGGAGCCATCAACGCGTCGACCGGCGCCACCATGTCGTGGCCGGTCAACACGATCCTGACGAACTCCGGTACCGACGCTGCCATCTGGAGCCTCAAGTCGAGCGGCAACCAGGTGTTCGGCAACGGCTACTCGTACTCGAGCGCCGGCAACTTCGAGTCCACGTTCTCCTCCGACACCAACGGCAACCTGATCTGGGTCAACGGCTGCCGCGGCGACAACTACGACAACGTGGCCATCGGCTCGGTCCTCTACACGGTGAGCCACGCACACGACTGCGCCTCCATCGGCGGGCACCCGCAGGAGAACCCGACCTGGACGTACCAGCGGGCCCAGGCCATGACGACCTACGCGGACCCGACGGGTCGCGTGAACACGTCGCGCTGGTTCACCGGCCGGCCCATCTCGCAGCTGCTCCACTGGCTGCCGACCGTCGCCGCCGGCACCTACACCGGCCAGGGCCAGGGCGCCTGGACGATCGAGGGCAACAGCCAGTACGTGGTGATGGGCGGTGAGTTCCCCCGCGTCAACGGCACCAACCAGCAGGGCCTGACCCGCTTCGCCGTCCGCAGCATCGCCCCGAACAACAACGCCATCCAGGGCTACACGGAGCTGACGCCGAAGCTCGTCGGCATCGCGCCCGGCACCGTCCGCATCTCGTGGACCACCGCGTGGGACCGCGACAACGAGCGGCTCACCTACGAGGTGCTGCGCGGCACCACGGTGATCGGCACCCTGCAGTCCGACAGCAACTGGTGGACCCGTCCCGAGATGGCCTTCACCGACCGCACGGCGCCCCCCGGCTCCTCGCAGACCTACCGCGTCCGCGTCCGCGACGCCCTGAACAACCAGCTGCCCGGACCGACCGCCACGATCACGGTCCCGTCCGGTGCGGCGTCCCTGGGCACCTACGCCGCGACCGTCGCGGCCGACGGCGCCAACCGCCACTGGCGGCTCGGCGAGAGCTCGGGCAGCACGGGCTGGGACGCCATCACCGGCAACGACCTGACGCTGTCGGGCACGACCCGCAACGTGGCCGGCGCGCTGAGCGGTGACAGCAACACGGCCACCACGTTCAACGGCTCGGCGACGGTCCCCGGTGCCACCTCCACGTGGATCGACGGACCCCAGACGTTCACGGCCGAGGCGTGGTTCAAGACCAACACCACCCGCGGCGGCAAGATCATCGGCTTCGGCAACTCGAGGACCGGCAACAGCACCACGTACGACCGCAGCGTCTACATGGACAACAGCGGCCGGATCCGCTTCGGCGCCACCAGCGCCACGACGCTGGCCAGCGGCACCGGCCTCAACAACAACCAGTGGCACCACGTGGTGGCGTCGATGGGCCCGTCGGGCATCCGCCTGGTCGTCGACGGCGTCCAGGTGGGCGCCAACGCCAACGTCCGGACCGCGGCCTACTACTGGGGCTACTGGCGGGTCGGCGGCGACCAGCTCAACAACTGGCCGTCGCGGCCCACGAGCAACGGCTTCGCCGGCACGATCGACGAGGTCGCGATCTATCCGACCGAACTGACGGTCGCCCAGGCCGCCAACCACTACGCGGTCGGCCGCGGGGCGGGCGGCAACGTGGCGCCGACCGCCAGCTTCACGACGAGCGTCAGCAACCTGACGGCGTCGGTCAACGGCTCGGCCTCGTCCGACCCGGACGGCTCGATCACCTCGTGGACCTGGAACTGGGGCGACGGCGCCACCACGACCGGCCAGACCTCGAGCCATGCCTACGCCTCGGCGGGGACCTACACGGTCACGCTGACCGTGCGTGACAACTCGGGTGCGACGGCCACGACCACCAGGTCGGTCACCGTGACCGCGCCGACGCCGACGAACCAGCCGCCGGTGGCGAGCTTCACGACGTCGACGAGCAACCTCACGGTCAACGTCAACGGCTCCGCGTCGTCGGACCCGGACGGCACGATCACGTCGTACGCCTGGAACTTCGGCAACGGCACGACCGCCACGGGCGCGACCGCCAGCCGCACCTACGCGGCGGCGGGTACCTACACGATCACGCTCACGGTCACCGACGACCGGGGCGCCACGGCCTCGACCGCCCGGACCGTCACGGTCGGCAACGCACCGGTGGTGTACGCGTCCGACGCCTTCGGTCGCACCGTCACCTCGGGCTTCGGCACGGCGGAGGTGGGCGGCGCCTGGACGGTCTCCGGCACGGCGTCCAACTACTCGGTGTCGGGTGGCGTCGCTCGCACCTCCATGAACACGGGCGCCACGCGGTTGGCGACGCTGGAGTCCGTCCGCCAGACCAACACCGAGGTGTCGGCGAAGCTGGCGCTCGACAAGGCGGCCACGGGCGGCGGCTCGTACCTGGCGGTCGTGGGGCGTCGGGTCGACGCCAACAACGACTACCGGGTGAAGTTCCGGGTCCAGGCCGGCGGCGCGGTGACCGCGCAGCTGATCCGTGTGGTCGGTGGGACCGAGACCGCCGTGCAGACGATCAACACCGTGGCCGGGCTGACGGTCGACGCGGGCGACGTGCTCCGTGTCCGGTTCCAGGTGACCGGCACCGGCACGACGAACCTGGCGGCGAAGGTGTGGAAGGACGGCGCCGCCGAGCCGGGGACGTGGCAGCTGCAGGCCACCGACACCACCGCGGCGCTGCAGTCGGCGGGCTCGGTCGGCGTGTGGGCGTACCTGTCGGGCTCGTCCACGAACGCACCGGTGACGCTGACGATCGACGACTTCGTGGCCGGCCCGGCGGCCTGAGCCAGGAACTGCGATCGGGTCGGTGATGGGTCGAACGGCCCATCACCGATCCGGTCGCCAGGGCAGGAGCGGCGTGGGAGGTCGCCGCCGTTCGGACAGTTGCAGCCGGGAATGACGCGGTTCGCGGCCCGAGCTGACGGATTTCACATCGGATCCCCGTAGATTGTCGATCGTCCGTGGTCCGCTCGCCACCCCCCGTGGCCACGGGCGTTTTGCTCACTATTGCCTGTCCGACAAGGGCAGTACGTTCAACGAGGCGACACCGCAAGCGGGCGGTGTCCGAGAGAGGGAAGGTCCCGAGGTACTCGACCGCCCCGGCTCATCGAGCCGGACGTCGGTGCGTCCCCCGACCTTGCTGGGAGAGAGTGAGATGTCAGGTACCCCCGAGTCGCCCCACGGCAGCTGGACGCGGCGCATCGCCGCCATGGTCGCCGCGCTCATGGTCACGTCGGTCTTCGCCGTGGCCACCGGAACCGGCGTCGCCAGCGCCGACACGGCGCCGATCGACCCGCTCGCGGAACCCGAGACGGTCGCCGCCGACCTCCTGCCCACCGTGCAGATCAACGGTGTGGTCTGGGACACGGTCGTCGTCGGCAACACGGTGTACGCCACGGGCTCGTTCACGTCGGCCCGGCCGTCGGGTTCGGCCGCCGGCACCAACGAGACACCTCGCGCGAACCTCCTCGCCTTCAACCTGACGACCGGCGTGCTCAACACCACGTGGGCGCCGTCGCTGAACGCGCAGGGCCGCACGATCGCTGCGTCCGCCGACGGCTCGACCATCTACGTCGGCGGCGACTTCACGCAGGTCAACGGCACCACCACCCGCAACCGCCTGGCCGCGTTCGACGCGGCCACCGGCGCGCTCAAGGCGTTCAACCCGAACGTCAACGCCAACGTGAACGCCCTTGCCGTCTCCGGCGACACCCTCTACCTGGCGGGCGCATTCACGGTGGTCAGCAACCAGCTCCGCTCCCGCCTCGCCGCGGTGAACGCCTCCAGTGGCGCGCTGCTGCCGTGGGCGCCGAGCGTCGAGCTCGAGGCGCACGCGATCGTCGCCCCGAACGGTCCCGTCGTCGTCGGTGGCAAGTTCCTGACCCTGAACGACACCGCGGTCAAGGGCCTGGGCGCGGTCGACCCCGTCACCGGCGCCACCGTGCCGTGGGCGACCAACCAGATCGTCGGCAACTACGGCCCTGACGCGTACATCTCCAGCCTCTCCACCAACGGCAACCAGGTCTTCGGCACCGGCGTGACGTACCTCGTCAACAACCAGCCGGCATCCGTCACCGGCGGCAACCTCGAGGCGACGTTCGCCGCGCAGGCCGACGGCACGTTCATCTGGGCCAACGGCTGCCTCGGCGACCACTACGACACCGAGCCGATCGGCAACGTGCTCTACAACGTCAGCCACTCGCACAACTGCGCCCCCGTGGGCGGGCACCCGCAGGAGGACCCCTGGACGTTCCAGCGGGCCTCGGCCGAGACCATCTACGCGGACCCGACGGGCGCCGTGAACGTGGGCGGCAAGTTCAGCGGCCGGCCCCGGGCGCAGCAGCTGCACTGGCTGCCCACCATCGCCCAGGGCACCTACACCGGCCAGGCGCAGGGCGCCTGGACCATCGAGGGCAACAGCCAGTACGTGGTGATGGGCGGTGAGTTCCCCCGTGTGAACGGCACCAACCAGCAGGGCCTCGCCCGCTTCGCGGTCAAGACGATCGCCCCCAACAAGGACGCCATCCAGGGCTACCCCGAGCTGCAGCCCACGCTCGTGTCGATCTCGCCGGGGGCCCTCCGGGTGTCCTGGCAGGCCGCCTGGGACCGTGACAACGCCCGCCTGACCTACGAGGTCCTGCGCGGCGACACGGTCGCCACCTCGACGGTCCTGAAGACCTTCACCTTCGACCAGTCGAACTGGTGGACCCGACCCAAGATGGCGTTCGTCGACACGACGGCGCCCCCGGGTTCCACGCAGACGTACCGGGTCCGGGTGCGGGACGCATGGGGCAACGGCTTCGCCAGCCTGCCGACCACCGGCGCGGTGCCCGAGGGCACGGCGACGTCGAGTGCGTACCGCAGCGAGGTGATCGCCGACAGCCCCACCAAGTACTGGCGCCTCGGTGAGACGAGCGGCACGGTCGGCTACGACCAGGTCGGCGCGGATGACCTCACGCTCGCCTCGGCGGCCACCCGCAACATCGCCGGCGCCCTGATCGGCGACGCCGATCGCGCCACCACGTTCCCGGGCAGCGGCAGCGTCCCCGGCACGACCACCGGCTCGGCCCAGCAGGGCTCGCAGGACTTCACGGTCGAGGCCTGGTTCAAGACCAACACCACCCGTGGCGGCAAGATCGTCGGCTTCGGCAACCGCTACAACGCGCTGAGCTCCAGCTACGACCGCCACATCTACATGACCAACGGCGGCCAGCTGCGCTTCGGCGTCTACGACGGCACCGCCCGCACGATCGCCACGTCGGCGACGTACAACAACAACCAGTGGCACCACGTCGTGGGCCAGATGGGCCCGCAGGGCATGAAGCTGTTCGTCGACGGCAAGCTCGTCGGCAGCGACGCCGCCGGCAAGTCGGCCCAGGACTACGCCGGGTACTGGCGGGTCGGCGGCGACGAGCTCAACTCGTGGCCGTCCGCCCCGACCTCCGATGCCTTCGCCGGCACCATCGACGAGGTGGCCGTCTACCAGGGCCAGCTCTCGCAGGACCGGATCCGGGCCCACTACCTCGCCGGTGGCTACTCGCCGACGTGGCCCACTCGCCCGACCGACACCTACGGCGGCGTCGTCTGGGACGCCAACGCGGACATCTACCTGCGGCTCAACGAGACCTCGGGCACCGCTGCTGCCAACCGCATGACCAACGAGCAGGGCGCCACGGCGTCCGGCACCGCCTGGGGCGGCGCCGCCTCGCCGGCGGACCCGAGCGGCAGCTCCGTCAACTTCAACAGCTCCGGTGACCGCGTCGTCGGGACCACGCAGTACAGCAACCCGACCACGTTCTCGCTCGAGACCTGGATCCGCACGACCGACTCCAACGGCGGCCGGATCATCGGCTTCGGTGACGGCACCGGGGCGACGAGCTCCAACTACGACCGCCACCTCTACCTGCTGAGCGACGGCCGCCTGCGCTACGGCGTGTGGGTCGGTTCGGCCGCCACCATCGACTCGCCGATGGCGGTCAACAACGGCCAGTGGCACCACGTCGTGGTCACCCAGCAGCCGGGTGAGCAGAAGATGTACGTGGACGGCGCGCTCGTCGCCTCGGGCACGGCTTCGGTCCAGCAGAGCTACAACGGCTACTGGCGCCTGGGCACCGACAACATCTGGGACGGCAACAAGGACTACATCGGTCTCATCGACGAGGCCGCCGTCTACTCGTCGGTTCTGTCGCCCGAGACGGTGGCCTCGCACTGGGTCGCCGCCGGCGGCCTGGCCCCGAACATCAACCCGACGGCGTCGTTCACCTCGAGCGCCGTGGATCTGGCCGCCAGCTTCGACGCCGGCAACTCGCTCGATCCCGACGGTTCGATCGTGACCTACGCCTGGAACTTCGGTGACGGCCAGAGCGCCTCGGGTCCGACGGCCGTCGCCAACCACACCTACGGCGCCGCCGGCACGTACAACGTGACGCTGACCGTGACCGACAACCGTGGCGGCACCGCCACCACGACCGGTCAGATCACGGTCCTGGCGCCCAACCAGCTGCCGACGGCGGCCTTCAGCACCAACGTGCAGCACCTGTCGGCCGACTTCGACGCCAGCTCGTCGACCGACCCCGACGGCTCGGTCGTGACCTACGAGTGGGACTTCGGCGACGGCCAGACGGACACGGGCATCGCGCCCACGCACGTCTACGCCGGTGCCGGCACGTTCAACGTGACGCTCAAGGTGACCGACAACCGCGGTGGAACCCACTCGGTGACGCAGCCGGTGACGGCCACCCTGCCGCCGAACGCCCTGCCCACGGCCACGTTCACCAAGACCGTGACCAACCTGTCCGTCGACTTCGACGGCTCCGGCTCGACCGACACCGACGGGACCATCCAGTCCTACGCGTGGGACTTCGGTGACGGCCAGCAGGGCACCGGCCCGACGGCCTCGCACACCTACACCATCCCGGCCACCTACACGGTGAAGCTGACGGTGATCGACGACCGGGGTGGCCAGGCCACCAGCACCCAGGACGTCACGGTGACCGCGCCGCCGAACGCCGCCCCCACGGCTGCGTTCAGCTTCGGCCACACCGACCTGACGGCCAACTTCGACGCCACCCTGTCGTCGGACTCGGACGGCACGATCATGGGCTACAGCTGGAACTTCGGTGACGGCACGGGCACGAGCACGAGCGTGGCGCCGGTGTACACCTACGCCACGGCCGGCACGTACGACGTCACGCTGACGGTGACCGACGACGACGGTGCCACCAACTCGGTGACGCATGCGGTCACGGTCACCAACCCGCCGCCGGCGAACGTCAGCCCCACGGCGTCGTTCACGTCGAGCACCTCGTTCCTCTCCGTGCAGGTGGACGGCCGCGGCTCGATCGACCCTGACGGCTCGATCGTGGGCTACTCGTGGAACTGGGGCGACGGCACGCCGAACGGCTCCACCGCCACGGCCAGCCACGCCTACGCCACGGCCGGCACCTACACGGTCACCCTCACGGTCACCGACAACAAGGGCGCCACTGGCACCATCACCGGCCAGGTGACGGTGTCGAACCCGCCGGCCAACGTCGCCCCGACGGCGTCGTTCACGGTGAACGCGAACAACCTGACGGCCTCGGTCGACGCCGCAGGGTCCTCGGACATCGACGGCACGATCGTGAGCTACTCGTGGAACTGGGGTGACAGCACCGCCGCCGGCACCGGCGCCGCTGCCACGCACCCCTACGCCACGGCCGGCACGTACACGATCACCCTCACGGTGACCGACGACAAGGGTGCGACGGGCAGCACGACCCGTCAGGTCACGGTGACGGCTCCGGCCGTGTCGAACTACGCGTCCGACACGTTCAGCCGCACGGTCGCCAACGGACTCGGCTCGGCCGAGCTCGGCGGCGCCTGGACCACCAGCGGCACGGCCTCGGGCTACTCCGTCACCGGCGGCGTGGGCCTGGTGTCCGTCACGGCCGGCGCCAGCCGGACGATCACCCTCAACTCGGTCAACTCGACCGACACCGAGGTCAGCACCCGGGTCGCCTTCGACAAGGCGCAGACGGGTGGCGGGTCCTACGTGGCCGTCATCGGTCGCCGGGTCAACGCCACGAACGACTACCGCCTCAAGCTGCGGGTCCAGACCGGCGGCGCCGTCACGGCGCAGCTGATCCGGGTCGTCAACGGCACCGAGACGGCCATCCAGACCATCAACACGGTCCCGGGCCTCACCTGGAACGCCAACGAGTTCCTCAAGGTCCGCTTCCAGGTCACCGGCACCAGCCCGACCAACCTCGCCGCCAAGGTGTGGAAGGACGGGACGGCCGAGCCGGCGAACTGGCAGCTCCAGGCCACCGACACCACTGCGGGCCTGCAGGCCAGCGGTGCGGTCGGCCTCTGGGACTACCTCTCGGGCACGTCGACCAACGGTCCGATCACGATGTCGGTCGACGACTTCGTGGCCGGCCCGGTCGGCGGCGTCACGCCGCCCCCGGTCAACGTGGCCCCGACGGCCTCGTTCACGGCGACGACCAACAACCTGTCGGCTTCGGTCGACGGGACCGGGTCCTCGGACACGGACGGCACGGTCGCCTCCTACTCGTGGAACTGGGGTGACGGCACGCCCGCCGGCTCCGGCGCCACGGCCAACCACACCTTCACCGCTGCCGGCACGTACACGATCACCCTCACGGTGACCGACGACGACGGCGCCACGGCCACCACCACCCGCCAGGTGACGGTGACCGACGCGCCGGCGCCGACGAACTTCGCCGAGGACGCGTTCGCCCGCACCACCTCCAACGGCTGGGGCACGGCGGACGTGGGCGGCGCCTGGAGCGTCACCAGCACGGCGTCGAACTACTCGGTGTCGGGCGGCGTGGCCCGGATCTCGATGGCGACCGGTGCCAACCGGAACGCCACGCTGAACTCCGTCTCGCAGACGGCGGTCGACGTGAAGGCCGACCTGGCCTTCGACAAGGCGCAGACCGGTGGCGGCTCCTACGTGGCGGTCGTCGGTCGCCGGATCGATGCCAGCAACGACTACCGCCTGAAGCTGCGGGTCCAGCCCGGCGGCGCCGTCATGGCGCAGCTGGTCCGGGTCGTGAACGGCACCGAGACGGCCATCCAGACCATCAACACGGTCCCGGGTCTGACCTGGAACGCCGACGAGGTGCTGAAGGTCCGGTTCCAGGTCAGCGGCACCGGCACCACCAACCTGGCCGCCAAGGTCTGGAAGGACGGCACGGCCGAGCCCGCCACCTGGCAGCTCAGCGGCGCCGACACGGTCGCTGGTCTCCAGGCCGCCGGCGGTGTGGGATTCTGGTCGTACCTCTCCGGTTCGGCCACCAACGCGCCGATGACCCTCCTCGTGGACAACTTCAGCGCCGGCCCGCTGGGCTGACGACGTCCACCGGTCCTGAGTCCACGGGCCCGTGGGGGGGGCCCCCCCCCCCCCCCCGGGCCCCGGGGGTGACGG
>JAEXGP010000279.1 GCA_023450775.1 Actinomycetes bacterium
ACGGTGTGCCGGCTGCGCCGGTGCCCGGCGGGCCGCCGCCCGTCGGCGCCGCCCCCACAGGTCCCGATCCCAGGGCCGCGATCATCGCCCTGCGCGAGGAGATCGGCAAGGTCGTGGTCGGCCAGGAGGGCACGCTGTCGGGACTGGTCGCGGCGCTGCTGGTCCGCGGCCACGTGCTGCTCGAGGGCGTGCCCGGCGTGGCCAAGACCCTGCTGGTCAAGACCATGGCCCAGGCGCTCGACCTGGAGTTCGGCCGGGTGCAGTTCACCCCCGACCTGATGCCGTCGGACGTGACCGGTCAGCTCGTGCTCGACCGCAACGCGGTCGAGGGCATGCGGTTCCGGGAGGGTCCGATCTTCACGAACCTGTTCCTGGCCGACGAGATCAACCGCACGCCGCCCAAGACCCAGTCCGCGCTGCTCGAGGCCATGGAGGAGCGCCAGGTGACCGCCGAAGGCGTGGCCCGCGAGCTGCCCGACCCGTTCGTCGTGATCGCCACCGAGAACCCGGTCGAGCACGAGGGCACGTACCCGCTGCCCGAGGCGCAGCTCGACCGCTTCATGTTCAAGCTGCTCGTCGGCTACCCGACGTTCGAGCAGGAGACCGAGATCCTCGCCCGGCACCACCGTGGCCTCGACCCGCACGACGTGGTCGCCGCCGGGGTGCGTCCGGTGGCCGGCCCGGCGGACCTGGCGCTGGCGCGCGAGCAGGTCGAGCGCGTGGACGTGCAGCCCACGGTGCAGCAGTACATCGTGGCGATCTGCCGGGCGACGCGCGAGTCGCCGTCGGTCGAGCTCGGCGTCTCGCCCCGCGGCGCCGCCGCGCTGCTGCACGCGTCCAAGGCGTGGGCGTGGCTGTCGGGCCGCTCCTACGTGACGCCCGACGAGGTCAAGGCGGTGGCCAAGCCGACGCTGCGGCACCGCATCATCGTCCGCCCCGAGCTCGAGCTGGACGGGGTCACCGCCGACGGCCTGCTCGACAGCGTGCTGGCCACGGTCCCGGCGCCCCGCTGATCCCGACCTCTCCATGACGCCCGACCGCCCGTGAACCTGCTGCCCACACGCCGCCTGGCCGTCGTCGCCGCCGTCCTGGCGGTGGGCATGCTCGCGTTCCCGCTGACCGGTGCGGCCGACGACCTCCCGATCGTGTGGGCGGTCGTCGTGGTCAGCGCGGCGCTGGTCGTGATCGGGTTGCTCGACGGGTTCCTGGGCACGAGCCCCAAGCAGCTCGTGCTCGAACGTCGCCACCCGCCGGTGCTCGAGGTGGGCCGGGAGGGGACGCTCACGTGGGTCGTGCGCTCCGACTCCCGTCGCCGGCTGCGCGTGCGGGTGGCCGACGAGCTCGCGCCCTCGCTGCACGCCGCAACCCGGCGGTTCGACCTGTCGATCCCGCCGGGCGACGCGGTGAGGACGTCCACGCGATTTCGGCCGTCGCGCCGTGGGCGCTTCGAGCTCGACTCGCTCACCGTGCGCATCGAGGGTCGGCTCGGCCTGGGCTCCCGCCAGCGGGCGGTGCCGCTCGAGACCGTGCTCCGCGTGCACCCGGCCTTCCCGTCCCGGGAGGAGGCCGAGATCCGCATCCGCCGCGCCCGCATCCTGGAGGTGGGACTGCGCTCCGCCAGGGGCCTCGGCGGCGGCACTGAGTTCGAGCAACTGCGTGAGTACGGGCCCGACGACGAGTTCCGCCGCATCGACTGGACCGCCACGGCCAGGGCGGGCAAGCCGATCGTGCGCACCTACCGGGCCGAGCGGAACCAGAGCGTGATCGTCATGCTCGACAACGGCCGGATCATGGCCGGCAACGTGGCCGGCGTGCCGCGCGTGGAGCACGGCATGGACGCGGCGATGATGCTCACCGCGGTCGCCACGCGTCTCGGCGACCGGTGCGGGCTCGTGGCGTTCGACCGCCGGGTCCGCGCCGTGGTGCCGCCGGCCCGCCACAACGACCAGGTCGGCCGGGTGAGCGAGGCGCTGTACCGCCTGGAGCCCGAGCTCGCGGAGTCCGACTACACCGGCGCGTTCGCCGAGGTGGTGGCCCGCTACCGCCGGAGGGCGATGCTCGTGGTGCTCACCGACCTGAACGAGCAGGCAGTGGCCGACTCGGTGCTGCCCGCGCTGCCGCTCGTCACGCGCACGCACCTGGTCGTGGTCGCGGCGGTGCAGGACCCGCAGGTCCTCGAGTGGGCGTCGGCCCGGCCGTCGGACCCCGAGGAGGCCTACCGCCAGGTCGCGGCGGTGCAGGCGCTGGCGGATCGCCGCCGTACGACCGCCCAGCTCCGGGCGATGGGGGCCACGGTGGTCGACGCGGCGCCGGGTCGGCTGGGGGTGGACGTCACCGACGCCTACCTGCTGGCCAAGTCGACCGGCCGCCTCTGACCCGTCGCCCCCTCGGTCCGCGCTCAGTCCCGGAGCCCTCGGCGCGGGAGCTCGCCGGCGGGATTGAGTCAGGAGGCGGTGATCACCATGCGCATGTGCCACGGCCCGCTGCCGAAGGCGTCGCGGCGCAGCTCGACGGGGTCGTAGCGGCCCACCTTGATCGAGTAGCGCTCCGACTCGGGCAGGCCCGCCACCTGGAAGTCGAAGCGCGGGTAGCCGCCGGTCGCGCCGTCCCGCGCCACGACCGGCGCGCCCTCGCGGAGCTCGGACCCGGGCACCACGAACGTGCACGCGCCGAGGCTCCCGGTGGCGACGGTGCGGCCCGAGGCGTCCTGCACCGTGACCGGCGCGCCGGTCGTGACGTCGGAGAGCTGACCCACGCCGTGGCACGCCGGTGCGATGCCGGCCCAGTGCTGCACCTGCTGGACCGCGACGGTCCCGGACAGCGTGTGATCCTTCGCCGCGGCGACCGTGGTCGTCGGTGCCTTCGTGGTGGACGTGGTGGGAGCCGTCGTCGTCGGAGTCGTCGCCGGCGCCGCGGTCGTCGAGGGGTGCGGTGCGGTCGGGACCGTGGTGGCGCCCTCCACCTGCGCCGGCACCTCGGTCACGGCCGAGCCCTCGGTGCGGGCGGTGCGCTCCGGCCGTCGCTCCGACGCCTCGGTCAGGTCCTGCTGGTTGCTGCGGTAGTTCCAGAAGCCGAGGGCCACGACGAACACGAGCACGCCGATGGCGGCCGGGATCATCCGCGCCGGAGCGCTTCCTCGGTGCTCGGCGTCCGGTTCCGTGTCGTCGCCGACGGGTTCGGTCATCGTGGCGGCGACCGCTCCCCATCCCGCCCGGTCGGGGTCCGGGTCCGGCGACG
>JAEXGP010000053.1 GCA_023450775.1 Actinomycetes bacterium
GAATCCGTCCGCCGCGCCGGCGTTGAACTGCACCTTGCCCGCGGCGTAGCTGTGGCCGGGGTCCGCCATGTCGCACGCGGCGTACTCGGCGAGCCGGTGGGTCGGGTGTTCGACGCCCGCGCCGTCGCGGTACGTGAGGCCGGCCTGCACCCCGTCCGCCCCGGGCAGCCAGCCGAGGAAGTGGTCGAACGAGCGGTTCTCCATCATCACGACCACGATGTGGTCGTAGCCGGCGTCCGCCGCGTTGCCCCGACGCACCACGGGCCCCGGCGCCGGGGCGCACCCTGTGGCGCCCGCACCGACCGCGGCCATGCCGGCCAGCGCGGCCGAGCCCTGCAGGAACCTCCGTCGGTCGACGCGACGCGCCCCGCCTGCTCCGTCCATCGCCGTGCTCCCCCTGCCTGCCCCGCCGTCCCCTCGGCGGGTGCCCACCACGACGGTACAACCGTCCGGCGTTGGCGGTCCTGCCGACCGCGGAGCCCGGTAGCGTCATCGACCATGAGCGCGACCGACGCCGACGCCCTCGTCCTCTTCGGCATCACGGGTGACCTGGCCTACAAGAAGCTGTTCCCGTCGCTGTACTCGCTCGTCGAGCAACGGCGCCTCAACGGACCGATCATCGGCGTGGCGTCCTCGGACCTGTCGCTCGACGAGCTGCAGCGACGCATCCGCAGCTCGCTGATCGACGCCCACGTCGCCATCGACGAGAGCGTGCTGTCCGACCTGTTCGGACGGCTCGACTACATCTCCGGCGACTACCGGGCCGACGACACCTTCGACCGGCTGAAGACGGCGCTCGGCGACGCCACGCTCGCGGTGTGCTACCTCGCCATCCCGCCGTCGATGTTCGAGACGGTGGTCGAGGGCCTGGCTCGTGTGGGCATCACCGACACCGCGCGCGTCGTGCTCGAGAAGCCGTTCGGCCGCGACCTGGCGTCGGCCGAGGAGCTCAACCGGATCGTGCTCGCCCGCCTGCCCGAGGAGCGGGTGTTCCGCATCGACCACTTCGTCGGCAAGGAGCCCGTCCTCAACCTGCTGGTGTTCCGGTTCGCCAACTCGCTGCTGGAGCCGATCTGGAACCGCCGCCACATCGCGCGGGTGGAGATCACGATGGCCGAGCAGTTCGACGTGCAGGGACGCGGCAAGTTCTACGACACCGTCGGCGCCCTCCGCGACGTGGTGCAGAACCACCTGCTGCACATGCTGTGCCTGCTCGCCATGGAGCCGCCGGTCTCCGAGGACGCCGACGCGCTGCGCGACGAGTACACGAAGGTGCTGAAGGCCACGCGGGTCGTCGACCCGATGTCGGTGGTGCGAGGTCAGTACGAGGGCTACCTGGAGGAGCCCGGCGTGGCCCTCACGTCGGACACCGAGACGTTCATCGCCATGCGGCTCGAGATCGACAACTGGCGGTGGGCCGGCGTCCCGTTCCTGATCCGGGCCGGCAAGTCCATGCCGCTCACCGCCACCGAGGCGGTCGTGACGCTCCGGGAGCCGCCCCGGCCGCTGTTCGCCGGACCGGTCGACGATCCCGAGCCCAACCGGTTCCGGTTCCGGCTCGGTCCCGACTCGTTCCTGCGCATCGAGATGCAGGCCAAGGTGCCGGGCGAGCAGATGGCGAGCCGGACGGTCGACCTGGACGTGGACGAGCGCCACGCCATCGGCGGCGCGCCGGCCTACGAGCGGCTGCTCGGCGACGTCATCGAGGGCGACTCACGCCTGTTCGCCCGGCAGGACACGGTGGAGGAGGCGTGGCGGGTCGTCGAGCCGCTGCTCACCGACCCGCCCGCGACCGTCCGCTACGAGCCGGGCACGTGGGGACCGCCGGCCGCGAGCGACCTGATCCCGGACGACGACGACTGGATGCCGTGCTGCGCCGAGCCCGAGGGCGTCACGCACCCCTGACCGCGACGTCTCGAGCGGCTACTTCTTGAGCGGCCGGAGCTGCTCTCGCAGGGCGTCGAACTGGGCGACGATCCAGTCGACCAGAGGTGCGGCCTGCACGGAGTGGCCCTGCACGTACTGGTCCAGGTCGACCAGGTGGTACGTCTTGGCGTTGACCGTGTTCAGCTGGTGGTTGATCCGGACCTCGCCGGCCACGGGCACCTTGAACAGGTTGGCCAGGTCGGTCTTCCACATGGTCGCCAGGTCGTCGGGGTCCGACACCTTGTTGCGCATCTCGGCCAGGAAGCCGATCGACGTGCGGGAGCCCATCGCCTGCGTCAGCGCGCCGGAGCCGCTGCGACGGTCGACGACCAGGTAGGCGGCGGACAGGACCGGGTCCCCGGGCAGCTTGAAGCCCATCTGCTGGCGGTCGGAGTGGGCGACGATGCGGTGCGGCCGCCAGCCCCGGTGCGACAGCCCCCGGATGATCTCGCCGCAGACGATCTCGTCCTTGGACTCCCGGAGCTCGGACTTGTGGGCGTAGTTCGCCATCGAGTTGAAGATGCCCATGGTCAGCTCCCGAAGCGCGTCTGGACGAAGGTCTTCATGGTGTAGACGACCGACGCGAGGTGCCGTCGCAGCAGGTCGTGGTCGACCGACAGGTCCTCGGAGACGTAGCGCTCGAGCTCGAGCAGCAGGTCGATCTGGGCGTACACGTAGCCGGACGACAGGTCGGCGTCGAAGCTCACGGTGCCCGGCTCGGGCGACACGATCATGGAGCTCTGCACCTCTTGGCGGATCGCCTGGCCCACCTTCTGGAACTCCTCGACCCGCTGGCCGTAGCCGATCACCGCGGTGGCCCGGTGGCCGACGACCTTGGCCGACGCCACGTCGGGCGTGAGGTGCTGCAGCGCCACGGTGACCCGCGCCTGCGTCTCGGGCTCCTCGAAGCGGAGCTGGTGGCCGGCCGACACCGTGGTCGCCGCGTCCACCCCGGTGTCGGTCGTGGTGGGCGAGCTGTAGCCGGCGCCCGCGGTCTCGAGGTCGATCAGGACGAAGCCGCAGTCGACCAGCGCCGTGATGACGCCGCCGAGCGTCGCCTCGTCGATCGAACTGGCGAACTCGGTCTCCTTGTACATCTCCCAGCTGCGGCCGACGAGGCCGATGAACTCGTCGTCGAGCTCCTGGTCGGTCATGCCGCTCATGAGGGCCGCCGAGGCCGACGTGGGTGCCGCCTGCGCTGGCGTGGCCTGCGCGGGTGCGGCCTGCGCGGGTGCGGCCTGGACCGGCTCGGGAGCGGGCTGTGCCGGCTGCGGTGCCGTCGCCTCCACAGGTGCCTGTGCCGGAGCCGGCGGTGCGACCGGCGCCGCCGCGACCTGGTCGAAGGGCAGCCAGCCCGGCGCGCCTTCCCACCAGACGTTCGTGTTCGGCGGGATCTGCTGGTGGGTCACCCGGGCCTGCACGGTCTCCCACGGCTCGGGTCCCTGCTGGTTGCCGGCGGTGTCGATCCAGTGCACCGGCGTGGTCGGTTCTGGCATGGGGGTCCTCCTGGGCCGCGGCGGGCCGTCACGGCGAGGGTAGTCCTGGCTCCGGTGGCCGGATCCCGGGTGCCGCGGGGCAGCCGTCGGGTCAGCGGCGGCTGCGCCGCCGGTGCGGGTTGGAGGGCTTCACGTCCACCACGGACGCACCTTCCAGATCGAACCGGAAGTGCCCCTCGACCTGCGTGAGCCGGACCACCGGCACGCCGGAGATCGCCCGGTCGGTGACCGCGAGGACCCGATCGGCGTCGCGCCGGGCGGTGTCGACCACCGCCTGCATCCAGCCGTAGGTGCCGTCCCGCGTTCCGGCGGGGGCGCACACCACCGCCCGGGTCACGATGTCCTTCTCGAACGCCGGCTGCTCCTCGGTGGGCAGCGCCCACTTGATCGAGGCGTCGGCCACCACGGCCACGGTCACGTCGGGGTGCTGGCGGCGCAGGTCGTCGATGGCCCGGTGGAGCTGCTGCAGGGACGGGGCCGGGCGGCGCCATCCCGCCACGGTGTCGGCGTCGAGCAGCACCACGGTCCCGGCCATCAGGCGACCGACGGTAGCCCAGGGATCGACCCGGGCGATCGACCCGCGCGGGTGCGATCCGGAGTCCCTGACGGCCGGTCCGGTCGGGGACACGCACCCTTAGGCTGGAGCCGTGAACGCCATGACCGCCCCGCCGACGACGTTGCCCGCGAAGGACCACCTGGAGCCCGAGGAGCACCAGACCTGGGGGCGGTCCCGCCGCGACTGCTGCCCGCGCACCGCGCACGCCAGGTGGGCGGTCACGGACTCGCGGGACCCGGTCGCGATCCTCCAGCAGCAGGAGCGCCACCGGCTGCAGTTCCTCGTGCCGGTCCGCCACGCCCGCATGATGGCCAGCCCCTTCGCCTTCTACCGGGGCTCCGCCGCGGTCATGTCGGCGGACCTGGCGACCACGTCGACGACCGGGATCCAGGTCCAGCTCTGCGGCGACGCCCACCTGTCGAACTTCGGGCTGTTCGGCTCGCCGGAGCGTGCGCTCGTGTTCGACTGCAACGACTTCGACGAGACGCATCCGGGTCCGTGGGAGTGGGACGTCAAGCGCCTGGCGGTGAGCGCCGTGCTGATGGCGGGCGACCGCGGCTGGGGCCAGGAGGTCCAACGCCGGCTGGCCCGTTCCGTCGGGTTCGCCTACCGGGGATCGATGATGGACTTCGCCGCCAAGGGCCGTCTGGCCGTCTGGTACTCGCGGCTGACCGACGACCAGATCCTCGCGTTGGCGCAGGGCGAGAACCGGACGCTCGTCGAGCGCCAGTTCCGCAAGGCCCGCCTCAACGACGTCTCGAAGGCCATCTCCAAGTACACGGAGGTGGTCGACGGCGAGCGCCGGTTCGTGCACCAGCCGCCGTTCGTCATGCGACTCGACGACTCCATGGGCATCGACGCCGCGCAGGCCATGCACCAGACCGTCATCGGGCTGTTCGGCGAGTACCTGGACACCGTGCCCGAGTACCTCCGGGTGCTGCTCGGCGGCTACGAGCTGGTCGACGTGGCGTTGAAGGTCGTGGGCGTGGGCAGCGTCGGCACCCGCTGCTACATCGCCCTGGTACGGGGCCGGGACGACGACGACCTGATGATCCTGCAGATCAAGGAGGCCGAGCACTCGGTGCTGGAGCCCTACGTGGAGCCCGTCGGGTACGACAACCAGGGCCACCGGGTGGTCGTGGGCCAGCACCTGATGCAGGCCGCGTCCGACCAGTTCCTGGGCTGGGCCAACGTCGGTCACCACGACTTCTACATCCGGCAGTTCCGGGACATGAAGGGTTCGGTGAACCTCGAGAAGATCGGCGAGCAGATGACGGAGAACTACCTGCTGCTGTGCGCCTGGACGCTCGCACGCGCCCACGCCCGGTCGGGGTCACGCATCGCGATCGCGTCGTACCTGGGCAAGAGCGACAAGTTCGACCGGGCGATCGAGGACTTCTCCATGGCGTACGCCCAGCAGGTGCACCACGACTACGAGGCCTTCGCGGCCGCGGCCACCGACGGCCGCATCGAGGTCGCCGCCTCCGGCTACTGAGCAGCGGCCGGTCGGGGAGCGGTCAGCCGAGCAGCGCGCGGGCCAATCTCTGACGGGTCGCCGGCATGTCGCCGTCCACGTCGAGGATCCGCAGGACGACCTGGTCGGCGCCCGCGGCGCGGTACTCGGTGATCCGTGCTGCGATCTCCTCGGGCTCGCCCCACGCGGTGATGCCGTCGAGCAGCCGGTCGCTGACGCCGTCGATGTCGGGCTCCTCGAACCCCAGTCGCAGCAGGTTCCTGCGGTAGCCGCCCTGTCGCGTGAGGAAGCCCAGCGGTTCCGCTGCGGCCCGCCGCACCACCTCGCGGTCGGTGCTGGGCACGGTCATCAGCAGCACGGCGAGCAGACGGTCGTCGCCCAGTCGGGCGCGGGCGTCGGCCACGAACGACGAGGTCACCAGGTACGGATACGCACCGCTCGCCCGCTCGCGTGCCAGGTCCAGCATGTTCGGTCCGAGCGCGGCGAGGACGCGTGCGCCGGCCGGGACGCCGTCCGCGTCGAGCGTGTCGAGGTAGGTCCCGAGGGTGCGCAGCGGCTGGGCGTCGTGGGCACCGCCGAGCCCGACCACGAAGCGACCGGGGTGGTCGCGGTCCAGCCGGTGGTGGGTCGCCACGACGTCGGCGGCCGGCACGTTCGAGACGGCGATGATGCCGGTCCCGATCGGGATGCGTTCGGTCGCCTCCATCGCTGCCTCGACCATCGGCAGGACGCCCGAGCGCCACAGCATGGTGAATCCGAGCTGCTCGACGTGTCGCGCCTCGTCGGTCACGGCCGACACGTCGTTGGTGAACGGCGTGCTGCTGGCGATGCCGATTCCTTGGAGATCCGAGCGGTCGATGTTCATGTCGTCGGAGAGTAAGAGTTCGAGTCGACTTGAAGTAAAGGGCTGATCGCCGATCCGTCCCGCCGTCGGCGGCTCGGTCCACCGGGCGGGATCAGCTGCGGAGCGAGCGGACGAAGGCGTCCTGCTCCTCGGTCTCGACGGCCTGATCGCAGTAGCTGGCTCGGACCCATTCGACCGCCCGGTCCGGCGGGTGTCCGCACAGGACCGCCAGCCCCGCGAGCGCGGTGCCGGTCCGGCCGTGTCCGCCCACGCAGCCGATCTCGACCTGTTGGCCCTGTCGGGCCCGCTCGCGCAGCGCGGCGAGCGCTGCGACCACGGCCTCTGCGTCGTCGGGTACCCCGAAGTCGGGCCAGTCGAGGATCTCGTGCGGCCATGGGGGCTGCCACCGGTCGTCCAGGTAGAGACCGAAGTCGGGAGGGGAGTCCCGGGCGTACGGATCGCGGTCGTCGAACGACACTGCGGTGACCGTGGTGCCGTCGGGCATCGCCACGACCGTGCGGTGCCGGTGGACCTCGAACTGCAGGTGGTCGTGGGTCGGATCCGCGCACCCGGGCTCGTCGACGTCCCGATTCCAGACGGCGCCGCTCTCGGCGCACACGACGGCGATCCAGGCGTCGGTCACGGCCCGACGCTACCGGTGGCGGAGATCAGCGGAACCTCCACCGTCGGGCGCGGACGAGCAGCTCCTCCACATAGGCGGGCTTCGCTGCGACATAGCCGGCCCGGTCGCCCTTCACTCGCTCCACGAGGGCTCGCTTGTGGGCCGCGTACGCCTTGACCTCGTCCGCATGGGCGCGGAGGAAGTCGCGCAGCAACAGGTAGTCGTCGATCTCGTACGAGCCGTCGGGGACGACGTGGAGATGGTGCGTCCGGCGACCTCCGACGACCCGACGGAAGAAGACGTGGGAGCTGGGGTCCGGCCAGGCGTCCGGCCGGTGCTCGAAGCCGATCGAGGCCAGTGAATCGAGCTCGCCCAGCACGACGGTGGTGTCAGCGACCACGACCAGGACATCGATCGTGGGCTTGGCGAACAGGTCGGGCACGGCGGTGCTGCCGATGTGTTCGATCCTCATCGCACGAGCGCCGAGCACCGAGCGCAGGTCATGGCGCGCGGCCTCGAACTGCGCCGGCCATCGGGGATCCGGTTCCGACAGCTCGAGATCCGAGATCCTCTGCGTCACCGCATCAGTGTGGCAGCGGCTCGCGCTCGGACGGCCTGATCCGTCGCCGACGGTTCGCTGGCGTCGGCGTCGGTTCCCGGGGTCGATGTGTTCAGGCGATCCGGGTCGCCATGCTCCGGTGCCCTGACCCAGCGACGAACAGGTGGCCGACGTCGGACAACCGCTCCAGGTACTCGGAGTCGGCGTTCAGCTTGTCGCCGGCGGACTCGGCGGCGGCAGCATCGGGCGCAGCGCTGATCCACGACACGCCTCCGAACGGCCCGAAGGTGTCCATGTAGAAGCCGACCGGGTTGCCGGTCACCTTCTCGCTGTGGATCGCCATGTCGGTACCCCACGTGATCGCCTCGGTGTAGCGACCGCCGAGCACCAGCGCTCGGGTCGCGATGGCGACGGAACCGACGGGAGGGACGTCGCCGTCGCCGCCGTGGAGGGGGGTGCTCAGCGAGTCCTGGGCCGGGGCCGTGACGAGATCGGCGCCGGTGGCCAGGCGTTCCTGGTAACCGGGCGCTGCCATCAGCTGCGCGTTGATGGCGCTGAGATCTGCGAGACCGTCGACCCCGGCCGCGTAGACCAGCGTGCCGAGCGGTGCACCGAACTGGACGGACCAGAGCCCGACCTCGATTCCGATCGTGTCGCTGACGAACGACCGCATGTCGGTCGCGAAGTCCATGACGTCGGTCGGTGGTCCGGACAGGTGGACCGTGCGCGTGAAGAGGCGCATGATGACTCCCTTCCCTGGGCGACCGGCACCACCGGGCGCCCGGTCGCGCACGGCGGTCGTGCGCGCTCCTCTGGTTCGATCCTCCTCCTGCGAGAGGGGGAAGTCACGCGCCGATCTGAGCTCCGAAGCGCGGTTGGCAGACAGCTGCGTTGATGTCACGCTGGTCCACGGGAGGTGGACGGTTGTCGGAGCGGGAGAGGTTCTGGGTCAACCGAGGATTGAGGGAGACCGCGTGGTCGTGGCGTGTCGCGGTGCTGATGCCGCTGACGTATGTCTTCCTCGGGGTCAACTCACTCGCCAAGGCTGTGCAGAGCGACGGGTGGATCCGAGCGTTCTGGTTCCTCGGTGTTCTGGGTGCTGCCTACCTGGTGCCGGTCAACATTGACGCGGTCGTCTGGAAGTACCGGCATCAGCGGTGCTGAACACCTGCGACATCGACGTGGATGATCTCGAGCACCAGCTGCGCGCCGTCGTCGATGCGATGACGCCCCGGGAGAGCGCAGTCACGTACGAACAGTGGATCGGCCCCGGCGACAAGCCGCGTTCCAGCGTTCTCCGGGTGACGGCTGCCGCGGCAGCGGTCGCGCTGCTCGCCGTCGGTGGCTGGCTCGTGCTGCGACCCCGGGACGACGGCGACGGTCATGTGGTCGCTTCGGAGGAGGAGCGGCCGATCCAGGACGTGGAACTCAGCGATCGGATCGCGGCACTCGACAGCACGGCGACCGAGACGGCGCCGCGTCGAGTGCTCGGCAGCCGTCTCGGGATGCCCTGGGTCGGGGACGCTGACGACGGCGACCCCGCCGTCTTCATCAGCGTCGTCGATCCGACAGCGGCGGATCTGGACGCGCTGCGCAGGTTGCCGGAGCTCGCCGGGGTCGCTCGCGCCATCGAACTTGTCCCCACGCAGTACTCGCTCGACCAGCTGCTCGCCTACAGGGACGTGGCCATGCAGATCGGGAGCGACGGTCGTTCCTTCGGCGCCGGGCTCGGTGTGTCGTCGCTCGACGCGGCCGGCCAACCTCGGATCAACGTCTCCGTGGATCCAGGAGACGATCGGCTCGCCGAACTCGAGCGAGTGATCCCCGCCGAACTGCTCGTCCCAGTCGGTGAGGCTCACCGAGGGACCGGCTGACAGCCGCACTACCGGTCCGGCTCGCCGGGGTGCGGCTCGGACGACCAACCGTGCTGCGCCAGAGCTGTGCGCCATCGCTGGGATCTCCGGGGAACGAACTGGAAGACGCCGCGCTCCGGCACGGTCGCGCGGAGGTCCGCATCCGTCACGTCGACGAGCGGCCCGGGGGTCACGTGGACGCGGCCCGCCGACGACTCGAGGATGATCTCGTCGGACGTGACAATGGCACTACTTGGCGGCGCCCGCCTCCGTTGCGTCCTCTGCAGCCGGCCGCTCGTGCCTTCGTCGACGAACGTCGATCACGATGCTGACGATGGCGAGCGGGATCCAGACCACTGGTGGCAGCAACAGGTAGCCGAGGCCGCACACGATGCCGATGATGGCCAGATCACGCGCGGGCAAAGGCTGGCGGCTCTGTGCCAAGCACTCGGCGTTCCGCCGCTCCGATGCCGTGAGCCTTCTTCGCTCGTTCTCCACCCAGGTGCCCACCGATCAAGTATGACTGGCCCGCACCACCGTCCCTTCTCGGGCGCAAGGAAGCTCCTCGACCGGCAGGGACCCGAGCCGGCATTTCATACTGGTCGGTCGATGTCCGATACTGGAGTGGTGGAGCCGGCACGCGGCGCAGTCCGTCGGAACCTGGACCGGATGGGATCAACGCTGCTCGGGCCCGTGCAGTCGTCCGCGTTCGCCATCGCCTTCCTCAGCTACGGCCTGCTCTGCGTACTTGGAGTCGTGCTAGCGAACCTGTTGCTCGGCCTGTTCGGCTGGGCTCACTCGCTCCCAGTGCAGGTCGTGACCGGCTACGCGGTGGCCTTCGGGATGGTCGCGGCTCTCCGAATGAAGCAGCCCAAGTCTCAGGACGGCCCGAGGAGTTGATCCGGCACTACATCACCGCGGGGCGGCAGATGCTGTACGACCCTCGGACCGGCTGCCGTTTCCGACCACGTCCGAACCTTGCCGAAGCGGCGGCAGGCCCCGTTAGCGTTGACCTTGGAGTTCGCC
>JAEXGP010000338.1 GCA_023450775.1 Actinomycetes bacterium
CCGCCGGCGCGCTGCAGGCGCTGCGCGACGAGTGGGCGGTGCTGCGACCGTGAACCCGCGAGGCCTCCGCCTCCTGCTGGCCGCGGTCCTCGGCCTGGCCACCTTGGCCGGCGCCTGCTCGTCGGGCGACGAGTCCGGTGGAGGCGGCGGCGACCGCAGCGGCTGCATCCGGGTGGACGTGGCGGTCAGCTCCGAGAAGATCGACCTGCTCGGTGACCTGGCCGACGACTTCGACGACTCGGGCGCCAGCGTCGACGGCAAGTGCATCGATGTCGAGGTGCAGAAGGTCGCCTCGGGCGTGGCGGCCCAGCGCCTGGCCGACGGGTGGGACACCGCCACCGACGGCCCACGGCCCGTGATCTGGTCGCCGGCGTCGAGCGCCTGGGGCCAGATCCTGGACCAGCGCCTGTCGGCCGCCGGCAAGCAGCCGATGGCCACGGACCCGGTGTCGTTCATGAACACGCCGCTCGTGATCGCCATGCCGGAGCCCATGGCGACGGCGCTCGGTTGGCCCGACAAGCCGATCGGTTGGTCCGACATCCTGGCCCTGTCCCGCTCCGAGACCGGCTGGGCGGACCTCGGCCACCCCGAGTGGGGCCGTTTCAAGCTCGGCAAGACCAACCCCAACTACTCCACTTCGGGCCTCCACGCGCTGATCGCCCAGACCTACGCCGCCACCGGCAAGACCGCCGGACTCAGCTCGGAGGACCTCCAGAACCCCGCGGTGCAGCAGTACGGGTCCGACATCGAGTCCGCGGTCGTCCACTACGGCGACATCACGATGACGTTCCTCAACAACTGGTTCCGCGCCGACCGACGCGGCACGGCGCTGAACTACGCGTCTGCGGTGGCGGTCGAGGAGAAGTCGGTCATCGACTACAACGCCGGCAACCCGGACGGCGTGCTCGACCAGGGCGAGGAGCCCAGGGAGCCTCGCACCAAGCTCGTCTCGATCTACCCGACCGAGGGCACGCTCTACTCCGACAACCCGCTCTACGTGCTCGACGCGGACTGGGTGTCGTCGCAGCAGCGCGAGGCGGCCGGGCAGTTCCAGGACTTCGTGCTCCAGCCGAAGAACCAGAAGAAGGTGCTCGAGTTCGGCTTCCGGCCCGGCAACCCCGACGTGGCGGTGTCGGACCCGATCAGCACCGCCAACGGCGTGGACCCGAACCAGCCGCAGACCCTGCTCGAGGTGCCCTCCGGCGCGGTGATGGACCAGCTGCTGCAGGCGTGGGCGCAGCAGCGCAAGGGGGCCCGGGTCATGCTCGTGATCGACGTGTCCGGCTCCATGGGCGACCCAGCGGACCCCAGCGACCAGTCGGGTCCCACCAAGCTCGACCTGGCCAAACAGGCCGTCATCCAGGGCCTGGACCAGTTCAAGTCCGAGGACCTGGTCGGCGTGAGGGTCTTCACGAGCAACATCGACGGCGGCGACGCGTCCTACCAGGACCTCGCCCCCGTCGCGCCGATCGGCCCGAACCGGGAGCGGATCAAGAGCCAGGTCGACCGTCTCACGCCGCTCAACGGCACGCCGCTCTACGAGGTCACCCAGGCGTCCTACGACCAGATGCTCCAGGGCTACGACGCTGCGCTGATCAACGCGGTGATCGTGCTGACCGACGGCCGCAACGACGACGGCGACGCCGCGGACGACCGCAAGCAGCTCGACGCGCTGATCGCGGACGTGAAGGACAACAACGACGGCGAGAACTCACGGCCGGTGCGGATCTTCACGATCGCCTACGGCGGCGACACGAACCCGGGCGAGCTCAAGCGCATCGCCGAGGCCTCGAACGCGACGGCGTACACCGCCACGGACGCCACCACGATCGACGACGTGTTCGCCGCCGTGGTCTCCAACTTCTGACGCCGGCGCACCGACATCATCTCCGGGTCCAGGATCCGCTCAGGAATCCTGCCCGGTGATGAGCACGCCGGTCAGCTGGCGTCGCGAGGAGATCCCCAGCTTCCGGTACACCTTGCGGAGGTGGTAGTCGACCGTCGCCGGGCTGAGGAACATCCTCGCTGCGATCTCGACGTTCGTGTCGCCGCCCGCCGCGAGGTGTGCGACCAACTCCTCCTGGGGAGTGAGGTCATCGGTGGGCATGGTCGACGTCGGCCGGATCCGCTCACCGCACGCTGCGAGCTCTCGTCTCGCCCGCTCCGCGAAGCCGCCCGCGCCCATCGCCAGGAACAGCTCGCGCGCCTCGCGCAGCTCTGCCCGTGCATCCAGCTTCCTCTGCTGTCGCCGCAGCCACTCGCCGTAGACGAGCTTCGTCCGAGCAAGGTGGCACGGCGCGTCGGTCGTCTCGAGCTGCGCGATCGATTCGCGGTACCAGCCTTCGGCCGTCGCATCGTCGGCGATGAGCGCGCGCGCTCGTGCCGCCAATCCCGAACGCCGTGCGTTGCGGCTCGAATCGGCTCGATCAGCAAGTCGCGCTGCCGCCTCCATCGCAGCGGAGCGTTCGTCGCAGCGACAGGCGGCTTCGACCAGGTCGGCCAGGACCAGATCCCTGAACTGGTAGGCCGGCTCGACAGCACCGATCAACCGTTCGAGCGCCTCGGCGTAGTTGCCGAGGGACAGGTCCAGCACGGAGATCGAGTAGTCGACGTACGGCAGCATCTCGCGGCGGCCGAGCTGGTCCATGAACGTCACCTGGGACTCGGCGACCGATCGAGCGCGCTGCTCATCACCGCGCCAGGCGGGGATGGCGACGTCACCGGCGAAGACCTCGGGCGGGAACACGCCTCGAACGGATCCATCGTCGACGTCGAGGCGACGGACGTAGCTCGAGATGTCGCCGGCGCCGAGGTCAGCGATCGCGAGGAACATCTGACCGACGAAGATCGTCAGCGGAGCCCCCAGGTCGCGACCGAACCGCTCGAGACGAACGGCCCATTCGTACAGCGGTTCGAGGTCCCCGAGCGCTGCCGCCGCCATGCACCCGGCCAGGAGGATGGAGTGGGCACCGATCGGGCCGTCGTCACCGAGGTCGATGCGACGCAACGCTCGCCGGAGGAGCGGCGCCGCGTCGCCTTCATGACCGGCGAACCAGAGGCAGAGTCCATCGAGCAGGAGGTCGTCGATCGCCGGCGCGCCATCGGGAGGTCGAGGCGTCGCCATCCCGATGCCGGCGAACCGAACGAGCGCGTCGTGGTCCCCGCTGTTCGACGCCATGGCATCGAGCAGCACCGACCGCAGGTAGCGCACGTCGCTGTCATCGGGAGAACGAGCCTGGTCGAGCACCTCCATCCAGGTCTCGGGACTCGTGGCCCGGATGGAGTCGGACCAACCCACGATCCGTCGCACTCTCGCCAGGATCACCGGATCAACGCTCTCCGAAGCAGCCTCCTGCGCGAGGCGGAGCGCCTCGGAGTGGTGACCGGCGACCCATTCCGTCTGGGCAGCGCGGACCAGCCTCGACGCGCGCGCCGACGGATCGGCTGTCAGCTCCGCGGATCGGGACAGGCAGGCGGCAGCCGCCGCGGCGCCGCCCCGTTCGAGCGCTCGGTCGGCGGCGGCCTCGAGCTCGGCGGCCACGCGCTCATCAGGCCGGGTGGCAGCGGCAGCAAGATGCCACGCGCGGCGGTCGTGGTCCGTCGCCGCTGTTGCCGCGGCGAGCACTTCGTGCGTCCGAGCGCGCGCCTCGACCGAGGACCCGTGGTACACCGCCGACCTCATCAGTGGGTGGTGGAAGGCCACGGGAGGACCGAGATCGACCAGATCCCGCACACCGGGAAGGTCGATCACCTCGGCACCGAATCCGAGGCTCTCCCCCGCGAGCCACAGCATCTGCTCGTCTGCACTCGGATCTGCTGCAACCGCCAGCAGCATCGAACGCGCCGGAGCCGGCAATGCCAGAACCTGCTGGAGGAAGCGCTCCTCGAGGCGACGACTGATCGGTAGCGGCTCGATCGGGTTGGACGTGATGGTGCCGGCGTCAACCATGTCGCTGGCGAAGGTCCTCAGCCCCAAGGGGTTGCCCGCGCACTCACGCACGATCCGGTCGACGATCCCCGTCGGCGGCAGCTCTGCCTTCGCCGTCACCACGAGCTGGCGGGCCTCCTCGTCGTCGAGACCTCCGATGTGGAGGTCCGGAAGCCCGTCGAGTGCTGTCTGGGTGGCCATGGGCCGGGTTG
This sequence comes from Actinomycetes bacterium, assembly GCA_023450775.1. Classification (GTDB taxonomy): domain Bacteria; phylum Actinomycetota; class Acidimicrobiia; order Acidimicrobiales; family Microtrichaceae; genus Dermatobacter. Next base: position 4,141 of record JAEXGP010000338.1, read on the forward strand.
CGAACAACATCCCGATGCGGGCGGCCTGCAGACGCCGAGCGACGGCGCCCAACGTCCGTACCGACTCGTCGTCGATCCACTGGGCGTCGTCGATGATGCAGAGCAACGGTTGCTGCGTCGCCGCATCGGCGAGCAGCGACAACGTCGCCAGTGCGATGAGGAACTGGTTCGGTGGTTCATCGGCGGCTTCGAGGCCGAACGCGCACGCCAGCGCGGCACGCTGCGGTTCGGGGAGCACGTCGAGACGGTGGAGGAACGGACGCAGGAGCTGATGGAGCGCTGCGAAGGCGAACTCCATCTCGGAGTCGACACCCGCCACCCGGGCGACGTGGGCGTCGCCGAGAGATGCTTCGGCGTACTTCAGGAGCGCGGTCTTTCCGATTCCCGGCTCGCCGCGCATGACCAGGAGACCGCTACGACCTTCGGCGATCCCGATCAGCACCTGATCGATGCGCTCGCATTCCGAGGCGCGGCCGATCAATGAGGTGCGCGCTTCTCCCTCCATCACCGTCAGAGTCTGCCGCAGCGAACGGCGCGACCGACCACTCGCAGCGTCCGTCTGGTGGGACGCGCAGGTGCTGGTTGATCTTGCGTATCGCCTCCATCCCGAACCGCGAGCGGTGTTTCCGCGGTGGATCTGTCAGCTCCGTGATGTCACCGCCGGTCGTGGCATTCATCGTTCGAGCGCTGTCGTGCTGACCACACGGAGAACTTCAGCGCTGGTTGCCGGGCCCGCTACAGGGTCGAGTGGCAGAGGTCGTTGGTGGCACATCACCTACCGGGTCGTTCGACCGCGTGGACCCTGACCTAGCGTCGGATCGTGGACCGTCCGGCAGTCGAACCTGGCGACATCGTGGACGTTGTGGACGATGGTCACGCGCCGTCCGCCGTCGGCGTGGTCATCGGCGTTGTCGACTACTCCGAGGACAGCAACCCGTCCCGGTGGGAAGTGTGGGTCGCGATGTCGGGAGCAGGCAGCGGCATGTTCGAGCCGAACCAGGTACGCCGTCGACCGCACGCCCGGATCGCGGACCTGCCGAGTGCGGAGCTGCGAGAGATGTGGCGCGAGATCACTCGGCAGCGCGACACCTGAATGCGGTTCCGCACCTCGGCGATCGCGTCCGGAGCTCTAGTGCCGGCTGCGTTCCGGCTGCATGGAGCGGACTGCGGCGGTTAGCCGCCGATTCAGCTCGGCCAACTCCTGCGGGTCCGGTTCCCACTTCGGCTTCTGTCGAGCGCCGGGTGCCATGAGCCCCTCCATGTCCGCCGCCCACTCGTTGAGACCGCTTCGCAGCGCATCCGACAGCGCAAGCCTCCCCGGCGAGAGGTTCGCGTGCATGGAATCGGCAGACCACAGCGGATACGCCGAGTAGTCCCACATCACCAAGATGGCCTTCTCTTCCACGAGCGGATCGTACGGCCGACGTGCCTCAGAACCTCGGGTGAGTTGGGCCCGTCTCGTACGCCCGCGCTCAGCAGCTGGGCGTCCGTCATGAAGTGCCGGCACCGATCAATCAGCGCACGCGACCCCAGCGACGTCGTCGCTTGGGCACGGTCGCGCCAGTACGTTCCCTCGCATGAGTCCGTTCGAGGCACGCACGGTCGACCGGGACCCGGTGCACGTCCGGTACGTGGCGGTGGCTGACGACGCGCAGGCGATCGCCACCGGGTGGGCCTCGCTCGAGGACGCCGTCGGCACCATGCGCGGCCGTCGATTCCTCGCCGTGATCGCCGACGACCGCTACCGGGCGTGCGTCGAACAGGTCACCGACGTCACCACCGCTGAGCAGCGCCTACCGACTCTCGTCGTTCCTGGAGGCACGTACCGTCGCGTCCGGCTCCACGGCGAACCGCCGGGGATCTACGAACAGATCGCTCCCGCTGCGGCGTTCCTCGGAGAGGCGCCGGACTGCGATCCCGAGCGTCCGATCCTCGAGTTGTACCTGCGCCGCGACCGGGTCGACGTCCTGATGCCGGTACGAGGAGGCGGCGACGCGTCCCGTCCCGCCCGTGTGCGACGGTAGGCCGCACCCTGGCGTCCCGCCCTCCTCACCTCATCGGGTCAGGAAGGGCCCTTCCTCCTGGCGGTTCGACGCCAGGTCGCACACCACGTCGCGGTGCAGGCACCGGGTGATCTCGCGCTCGAGCGCGTCGGGTTCCCACCCGTTGAAGAAGTCGCCGTGTGCGGAGTGGACCGAGCCGGAGGCGAGCCGCAGGTCGTGGCCCGGCCCGCTGATCGGGAACTTGATGCTGACCGTCAGCTGCGGCACCGACACCGGATGGTCTTCGGGACAGGCCCCGTCCCGGGAGTAGGTCATGTGGTCGCGGTGGCCGGGTACGTCCGCATGCTCGCCGTCCCAGCAGTCCGGGAACGTCAGCACCAGGGCCAACGGCGCGGTCACGGGGCACGAGGGCGGGTCGTCGGAGAGCGCGGTGCGCACCCCGCACGTCCAGCCGACGGCCTCGCCGGGTTGCGGTTCGGTGGCGTAGGGGTCACCGGCCAGCATCATGAGCCCGTCGGGGTACGGCACGAGCGTGGCGGGGTCGATCCCGGGCGCCGCTCGGTAGTAGGCGTGGATCGACACGGGCTCCACCGCCGTGTCGCCGTCGTACAGCGTGGGCTGCCAGTAGGCGGCGTCGTCGCCCGGCTTGTCGCACGTGGTGCGGCCCGCCCGCAGCGAGTCGGGGGTGCTGTCCTGATCGGTGGTCGTCGAGCCGTAGAAGTCGTGGCGGTGCGACAGGCCCACCTCGCCCGGGTAGACGATCGGGTCGACCTCGCCGGAGTGCGAGTAGGTGCACTCGGCGACGAACTGCCCGAAGCCGCCCTGGGGGCCGACGTGGCGGGTCGGCACCGCGGGCGTCCCGTCGGACCACGTCGGCGGGTCGTCGAGCGGCATGGCCATGTCGTGGTGGTCGTGGTCGTGGGCGCCCGGGGCGTCCGACCGGGAGGGCCGGTCGGACCCGCCGAGCGAGATCGCGAGCGCGGCGACGACGGTCAGGACGACGAGCAGCCCGGCGGCGACGACGGCCCCGTACCGGCCGACATCGGGGTCGGTGGTGTCGGCGAGGTCATCCACCGGTGGGTGCGGCCGGCAGCTGGATCGATGCCAGGTCGATCGCCATCGGCTTGGTGAACTTCGTCGCCTTGGCGGTCTTGGCGTTCGGCATGTTCTCCTGCGGGCCCGGCTCCGGCGTCGTCTTGTAGGCGTCGGGCCCGGGCTTGGCCGCGGGGCTGCCCATCAGGCCGATCAGGTCGAGCGGCGAGGCGTCCCAGTCGGTGGCGGTCGGCTCGCCGTTGCAGGGAGCCAGCTGCTCCAGGTTCGCCGGATTGGACGTGGTGAACACGTTGGCCGAGAAGCAGTTGCGGAGCGTGTTGGTGGTCTGGCCCGAGTTGGTCAGGTCCACGGTCCCCACCGCCAGGTCGGCCACCTCGGACCCCGAGACGTCGTTGCCCTCGACCGTGTTGAGGATCGGGTTCCACATCACCACGCACCCCTCGCCGATGATCTCGACCTCGACGCACTGCGCCTCGGGGATCGTGGGCTGGGCGCCGTCGGCCTTGGCCGGGGTCTCCTCGCACGGCGTGCCCCACTCGGTCTCCGCGGGCGCCAGGTCGTTGGCGTCGGACTCGGGGAACGGCACCAGGCCGATGCCGGTGCGGGCGTGGTTCCACACGCGGTTCTTGGTGATCAGCGCCTTGACCGCGCCGGCGGGCAGGATGCCGTTGCCCTGCGCCAGGAGCGACACGTCGATGCCGGGCCCGTCGGTCATGTTGTTGTCGTGCACCAGGTTGCCGGCGATCGTCGTCTCGCGGCTGGGGTAGCAGAGCTCGTAGGACCCCGAGTTCGGCACGATGCCGGCTCGGTTGTTCGCGAACTCCGAGTTCACGATGTACAGGTCGCCGCCCGAGTTGGTGCCGGAGTAGCCGAGGCCGTTGTACTCCGAGACGACCTCGCTGATGACGGCGTCGCACTTGTAGCACTCGCCGATGTAGAAGCCGGCGTCGGGGCTGCCCGAGGCGTAGCTGTGGTCGAACTGGCCGTGGTAGGCGTCGAACGCGTAGACGCCGTAGTCGCCGTTGCGGTAGGCGGTGAGGTACGAGCCGCGGTAGCGGTCCGAGCCGGTCCAGTAGAAGCCGTTCGA
>JAEXGP010000002.1 GCA_023450775.1 Actinomycetes bacterium
GGGGGCCGGCGCTGCGGAGAACGGAGTCGGCGCGGATGCTGCGGGGGCCGCAGGGGAGGAGCCGGAGCTGGCCGGCGTGCCGGTGACGCCGGCGCTGCGCCGGTGGTTCCGCACCGAGCTGGCGGCAGGACGCCGGCCGCCCAACCCGCTCGAGCCCGGCGAGGCCGGCGCGTTCCTGGACGCGCTCGCCGGTCCAGGCCGTCCGGACGGCTCGGGCGTGTCGCTCGCCGCCGACCTGGTGCTCGAGGACCGACCCGACGTGGCGGCGGCCTTCCCGTCGCCGAGGTGGGCGGACCGCGACTCGTTCGTCCGCTGGCTGTGGACGCACGGCATCCGCGAGCGAGCGATGGGACTCGCGGTCCTGCCCGACCGTCCCCTCCGGCGGGAGACGGTCGCCACCACCCGGCCGCGCAGAGGCGGCGTGAACCTGGTCGGGTACCTGGACGGCGACCTCGGCCTGGGCGTCGCGGCCCGCCACCTGCGCACCGCCCTGGAGTCCGCCGGCGTGGAGGTGACCAGCGTCCCGTACGACCGGACCAGCAGCCGTCGCAACGCCGTCGACGGCGTGCAGCGGTTCGAGGCGCCGCACGCGGTGAACCTCCTGATGATCACGCCGGACCAGCTGCCGTACTTCGTCGCCGACGTCGGGCCGGCGTTCCTGGCCGGCCGTCGCAACATCGGGCTCTGGTACTGGGAGACCGACGTGCTCACCGAGCGCCAGCTGTCCTCGTTCGGCCACGTGGACGAGGTCTGGGCGTCGACCCGCTACCTGGCCGACGTGTTCGGCCACTACGACCGGGTGCCGGTCGCGCTCGTGCCGGTGCCGCTCGAGTTCGAGGACCCCGAGGTCGTGCCCGGCGACCGGGAGCGCCTGGGCCTGGACGACCGCTTCACCGTCCTGTTCTCGTTCGACTTCCTGTCGGTGATGGAGCGCAAGAACCCGATCGGCCTGGTCGAGGCGTACCGGCGTGCGTTCGGCGCCGACGACGGCGCACGGCTGATCCTGAAGTCGATCAACGGCGAGGTGTTCCCCGAGCAGCTGGAGCGCCTGCTCGACGCCGTCGGCGACCGGGCCGACATCGAGGTGTGGGACCGGTACCTGGACGCGCGGGACCGCCTGGCGCTGGTCGCGGTGGCGGACTGCTACGCGTCGCTGCACCGGTCCGAGGGCCTGGGCCTGACCATGGCGGAGGCCATGTCGGTCGGCACGCCGGTGGTGGCGACCGCCTACTCGGGCAACCTCGACTTCATGGGCGAGGGCGACGCGTTGCTGGTGCCGGCCACCGAGGTGGAGATCGGACCGGGCCAGTTCTACCCGGCGGACGGGCACTGGGCGGACCCCGACCTGGACGCCGCCGCGGCCGCGCTGCGCCGCCTGGCCGACGAACCGGCGCTCCGCGAGCAGCTGGCCGTGCGTGGGCGGGCCGCGCTCGAGGGGTTCCGCAGCGACCGGGTGGGCATGATCGCGGCGCGGCGCCTGCGTGAGCTAGGACTTGTCGGATGAGGACGCGGATCAAGCAGCTCGTGCGCTCGGCGCTGTCGCCCCTGCTGCGGTGGATGTCGGCGCAGCTCGCCGTGCTCGACGCCCGCCTGGTGGACCTCCAGTCGGGTCAGGACGACCTCGCCCGCCTGAACCGGGCCGTGATCGAGGCCCACAGCTCCGAGATCGACGTGATCGGGCGTGAGCTGGCGCAGCAGCGCCTGCTCCTGGAGTCGCTCGAGCTGCGCCAGGCCGAGCTGATCGCCGAGGTGCGCGCCCGCACCGCCGACGGCGTGGGCGACGCCCGCTTGGTCGACTGACCGGGATGGGTGGGGTCGCGGTCGACCTGCGGGCGCTGCAGGCACACGAGCACGCCGTCCGCGGCATCGGGCGCTACACGCTGCAGCTGATCCGGGAGATCGAGCGCATCGACCCCACCGCGCTGCGCGTGCTGGTCGCCGACCCCATGCTGCCGATGCACGCCGAGATGCTGCGGCTGCTGCCGACCGGCAAGGTCCGCCGCAGCGACGACATCGAGCTCGACGCGGACCCGCCGGCGGTGTTCCACGTGACCAGCCCGTTCGTGGAGGCGGTGTCGCAGGTGACGCTGCTGCCGCCGTGGATCGGCCCGTCCACCGGCATCGTCGCCACCGCGTACGACCTGATCCCGGCCCGGTTCCCCGAGGTCTACCTGCGCGACCCGGTCGCGGAGGTCGGCTACCGGCAGCGCCTGGCCTTCCTGCGGTCCTGCGACCGCGTGCTGTCCATCTCGGACGCGACCAGTCGGGACCTGGTCGAGCTCGGTCACGTGCCCGAGGCCCGGGTCGTCACCGTCCACGGCGGCGTCGACGACGTGTTCACCCCCGGCGACCGTCCGCCCGAGGAGATCCTCCGCCGGCTGGCGCCCCACCTGCCGGCGCACACCACTCCGGCCGGGTACCTGCTGTGCCCGAGCGGCGTGGAGTGGCGCAAGAACCTGGACCGCCTGCTGCAGGCGTGGTCCACGGTGGACCCCGAGCTGCGACGCCGCTTCCCGCTCGTGGTGCAGTGCCACGTGGACCCGTCCGCCCGCGAGTCGCTCGAGGCCCGGGCCCGGGCGCTCGGCATCGCTGACGACGTCGCGCTGACCGGGGCGGTGTCGGAGTCCGTGCTGGTCGACCTGTTCCGGGGCGCCCGTGCCGTGGTGTTCCCGTCGCTGTACGAGGGACTCGGCCTGCCGGTGCTCGAGGCCCGCCGCTGCGGCACCGCCGCGGTCGTGGGCGACAACTCGTCGCTGCGGGAGCTGGTCGAGGACCCGCGGGCGCGCTTCGACGCCACCGACGTGGCCGACATCGCCCGCGTGGTCACGCACGTGCTCGACGACGACGGGTTCCGCGCCGAGCTGGTGGCCCAGCCGATCCCGTCCCGCTTCGAGTGGCCCGAGGTCGCCCGCCGCGTGCTGCGCGAGCACGACTCGCTCCAGCGGCGTCCCGCGCTCGCCGTGCGCTCGCCCCGACCGCGCCTGGCGATCGCGTCACCGGTGCCGCCGCAGCTCAGCGGCCCGTCGGCCTACATGGTCCACCTGCTCGAGCACCTCCCCCGGTACTGCGACGTCACGCTGTTCACCAGCATCGAGCCCGGCGTCGCCGAGGTCCCCGACGGGATCCGGGTCGAGCGCCTGCGGGACCTGCCGCTGATCGAGCGCATCGAGGGCCGCTTCGACGAGGTCGTGTACTTCCTGGGCAACAGCCAGCACCACCTCCACGAGGAGCGGATGCTGGCCCGACGTCCCGGCGCCGTGTTCCTGCACGACGCCCGGCTGACGATCCTGTACTCGGAGATGGCCCGGCGGCACCCGGAGCTGCTGCCCGAGGGGTTCGGCGCCGCGCTGCACCGGATGTACCCGGGCCGCTACCCGGCGCCGATGGGCGGCGCCGGCTACCTCCCGCTGCCCGAGGAGCTCCTGTTCGGCGTGCTGATGGTGGCCGACGTCGCGCGGATCGCGACGCGGTTGTTCGTCCACTCCGAGCACGCGGCCGACCTGGTCGAGCTCGACTGCGGCCGCCGGCCCGAGGTGCTGTTCTCGATCCCGTCGCCGGTCCTGGACGACCTGGTGGCCGGGCGCGAGGCCCGGGAGGCAGCCGCTCGGCCGACGATCACGTCGTTCGGGTTCGTGAGCCCCGCCAAGCGCAGCGAGGTCCTGCTCGCGGCGATGGCCGACGTGCCCGACGCCGAGCTGGCGCTGGTCGGGCACTCGGGCGAGGAGTTCCTGGACGCGCTCCGGGCGAACTCCCGCGAGCTCGGCATCGGCGACCGCGTGACCGTCACGGGCAAGGTCACCGACGAGGAGTACCGGCAGTGGCTGGAGCGCACCACGGTCGCCGTGCAGCTGCGCCTCTCCACGAACGGCGAGTCCTCGGCCTCGGTGGCCGAGACGCTGGCCGCCGGCATCCCGACCGTGGTGACCGACATCGGCACGTTCGCCGAGTACCCCGACGACGTCGTGGTCAAGGCCCCCGTCGACCTGGACACCCACGGCCTGGCCGAGCTGCTGGCCGGCCTGCTCGCGGACGAGGACCGGCTGGCGGAGCTGTCCACCGCAGGGCGCGCCTACGCCGTCGGCAACACCTACGACGCCGCGGCGCGACGGCTGGTCGAGGGGCTCCTCGGCTCGCCGGCCCGGCGCCGGGTGTGACCTGCGCACTGGGGGAGTTGCGGGGATCTGCTGGTAGAACTGGACGTGTGAAGGGACTGATCCTCTCCGGCGGCGCCGGCACGCGCCTGCGGCCGATCACCCACACGAGCGCGAAGCAGCTCGTGCCGGTCGCCAACAAGCCGATCCTCTTCTACGGCATCGAGGACATGGTCGAGGCGGGGATCACCGACATCGGGATCATCACCGGTGAGACCGGCGCCGAGGTCATGGAGGCCGTCGGCGACGGGTCGGAGTTCGGGGCCAAGGTCACCTACATCCCGCAGGAGGAGCCGCTCGGGCTGGCCCACTGCGTGCTCATCGCCAAGGACTTCCTGGGGGACGACGACTTCGTCATGTACCTCGGCGACAACATGCTCCAGCAGGGCCTGGTCGACTTCGTCGCCACGTTCGAGGAGGACCGCGAGCGGGCCAACACACCGACCCTTCACGAGGAGGTCGTGCCGCCCGCCGCCCAGATCCTGCTGTGCCCCGTCCCCGACCCGCACCGCTTCGGCGTGGCGGAGGTGGACGACCAGGGCCACGTGGTGCGGCTGGTCGAGAAGCCGGCGGACCCGCCCTCGGACCTGGCGCTCGTGGGCGTGTACCTGTTCACCCCGGCCATCCACACCGCGGTCGAGGCCATCGAGCCGTCGCCCCGCGGCGAGCTGGAGATCACCGACGCCATCCAGTGGCTGATCGACCACGGTCACCGGGTCCGCCACGACCGGCTGACCGGGTGGTGGCTCGACACCGGCAAGAAGGACCCGCTGCTCGAGTCCAACCGGCGCGTGCTCGAGACGCTGGAGCCCCGGGTCGCCGGCCGGGTGGACGAGCGCTCCGTGCTCGACGGCCGCGTGGTGATCGAGGAGGGCGCGGAGGTGCTCGACTCGCACATCCGCGGACCGGCGGTCATCGGCGCCGGCACGCGCATCGAGCGCACGTACGTGGGGCCGTTCACCGCGATCGCCTCGGACTGCGTGGTCACGGACTCCGAGATCGAGCACTCGGTCGTGCTCGAGCGGGCCACGATCTCCGGCGTCCCCCGGCTGACCGACTCGCTGATCGGCCGCGACGCCACCGTCCGTCGTTCGGCAGGCCGGCCGGCCGCCACACGCCTGATGATCGGCGACGACTGCACGATCGACCTGCTCTGACCGACGGCCAGCAGCACCGACCACCAGCCCGCCAGCGACGAGGGACAGCCAGCCCCATGCCCGACGTGAACCCATCCGACGTGATCGACGGCGTGTACGTCGTGACGCCCAACCTCTTCGGTGACGACCGCGGCTACTTCGTCGAGACCTACCGCCGCCAGTGGTTCCCGGGCGGACGCGAGATGGTGCAGGCCAACCGCGGCAACCGAGTGGCCGGCTGCATCGTCGGGCTGCACTACCACCTGCACCAGGCGGACTACTGGTACGTGCCGTTCGGCCACGCCCGCGTGGTCCTGCACGACCTGCGCCAGGGCAGCCCGACCGACGGCGCCACGCAGATGATCGACCTGGGCGAGGTCGACGGGGGCCCGAACGAGCACCTGGGCGTGTACATCCCGCCGGGGGTGGCGCACGGGTTCGCGTCGATCACCGACATGACGATCACGTACCTGGTCGACAGCTACTACAACCCGGCCGACGAGCTGGGCGTGGCCTGGGACGACCCCGCCATCGGCGCCGACTGGGGCGTGACGGACCCGATCCTGTCCGACCGCGACCGTGCCAACCCGCGCCGCGCCGACATCGAGCCCATGTGGCAGCCCCACGCCTCGCTCCGCACCTGATCGAGAGGGAAGGACTGTGCGACTCTTCGTGACCGGCGGCGCCGGCTTCATCGGATCCAACTACGTCCGGCACGTGCTCGGCACCACCGACGACTCGGTGACGGTGTTCGACGCCCTCACCTACGCGGGCAACCGGGCCAACCTCGCCGAGTTCGACGACGACCCCCGGTTCACGTTCGTCCACGGCGACATCTGCGACCGTGCCGCGGTCGCCGCCGCCCTCCCGGGCCACGACGCCGTCGTGCACTTCGCGGCCGAGAGCCACGTGGACCGATCGCTGCTCGACCCCGACGTGTTCGTCCGGACCAACTGCTCCGGCACCAACGTCATGTGCGACCTCGCCGTCGAGGTCGGCGTCGAGCGGTTCCTGCACATCTCGACCGACGAGGTGTACGGCTCGATCGACGAGGGGTCGTTCAGCGAGACCGACCGCCTGAGCCCGCGGTCGCCGTACAGCGCGGCGAAGGCGGGATCGGATCTGATCGCGCTGGCGTACCACGAGACCCACGACCTGCCGGTCGTCGTCACCCGGTCCTCCAACCAGTTCGGGCCGTACCAGTTCCCGGAGAAGCTCATCCCGTTCTTCGTGACGTCGCTGCTGCAGGGCCGCAACGTGCCGCTGTACGGCGACGGGCTGAACGTGCGGGACTGGCTCTACGTGCTGGACAACTGCGCGGGTGTGGACCTGGTGCTGCGCCAGGGCACGGTCGGCGAGATCTACAACATCGGCGCGGGCAACGAGCTCACCAACCGGGTGATCACCGACCGCCTGCTCTCGATCCTGGGCAAGGACGAGTCCTCGGTCACCTACGTGGAGGATCGCAAGGGCCACGACCGCCGCTACTCGATCCGGACCGACAAGGTGCGGGAGCTGGGATGGGTGCCGGCGAAGGACTTCGACTCGGCCCTCGAGGAGACCGTCGCGTTCTACGTCGATCACCCCGAGTGGTGGCAACCGCTGCTCGAGCGCGTCCGCAACCGCTGAGCCCCACGGGAGGGAACCCCACGTGCGCATCGTCGTCACCGGCGCCAACGGACAGCTCGGGACGGAGGTCGTGCAGCTGCTCGACGCCGCGGGCCGCCACGAGGTGCTCGGCCTGGACCTGCCCGACCACGACCTGACCGACCGGGACCACGTGCTCGGCGTGCTCACGTCGTTCCAGCCCGACGCCGTGATCCACGGCGCCGCCTTCACGGCCGTCGACGCCTGCGAGGAGCAGGTCGAGACCGCGTACCGGGTGAACTGCGGCGCCACCCGCTTCGTGGCGGACGGCGCCCGGCGGGTCGGCGCCCACGTGGTCTACGTCAGCACCGACTACGTGTTCGACGGCACCAAGGCGACGCCTTACGTCGAGTGGGACGCTCCCAACCCGCAGTCGGTGTACGGCCGAACCAAGCTGGGCGGCGAGATGGAGATCGATCCCGGGTGGTCGATCGCCCGGACGTCGTGGGTGTGCGGCTACCACGGCGCCAACATGGTGAAGACGCTGCTGCGGCTCGCGGAGGAGCGCGACACGCTGAGCTTCGTCGACGACCAGGTCGGGCACCCGACGTTCGCCGGCGACCTGGCGCAGATGGTCGTCAAGCTGGCGGTCGAGCGCGTGCCCGGCACGTTCCACACGACCAACCACGGTGCGGTCAGCTGGTGGGAGTTCGCCCGCGAGGTGTTCTCGGCCGCGGGCCACGACCCCGATCGGATCCTGCCGATCACCACCGACGAGCTCGATCCGCCCCGGCCGGCGCCCCGACCGGCGAACTCGGTGCTCGAGAACCTGGCCTGGCGCCTGCACGGCTTCACGCCCAGCCGCGACTTCCGCGAGCCGCTCGCCGAGGTCGTCGCCCGCCTCCGGGCCGACTGACCTCTCTTCTGCGAACGACAGCCAGGTCCAGAGGTCAGGCGCGGCGGTCGAGGAGCGCCCGGGCCCGACGGCCCGCGGCGCGGACCCGCGGGTCCCGCCGGATGCGGCCGACCACCCGGTTGAGGGTGGTCTGCTCGGCCAGCGCCTGGGTCAGCTGCCCGATGCGCACCTGGAGCTCGCGGTTCTCGACCTTGAGCGTGGCCGCCTCGGCCTGCGCCCCGATCAGCGCGTCGCGCACCGACCAGAGGTCGCGGCGCAGCGCGGCGATCTCCGACTGGAGCTCCTCGACCTGCTGGTCCTGCGTCCGGTGCTCACCGGTCGTGCCCGACATCCCGTCCACCGTATCCGCCATCTGTCGCACCGCCGGTGGTCGGCAGGTCGGGCCGCACGTCGTACGCTGAACCCATGTCGCTCCGCTTCGTCATCATCGGCGGCGGGCCCGCCGGCACGCAGGCCGCGACGTCCGCCGCCCGCCTGGGTGCCGACGTCACCCTGATCGAGCGCGACATCGTCGGCGGCGCGGCGCACCTGTGGGACTGCGTGCCCTCCAAGGCCATGATCGCCACCGGCGGGCGGCTGGACGCCATCGAGGAGTCCATCGGCATGGGCCTCGACGTCGCCATGGCGCAGGTGGACCTGGAGCGGGTGCGCGAGCGCATCCAGGGCATCACCGAGCGGCTCGAGCGCCACAACCGGACGCTGCTCGAGAGCCAGGGCGTCAACCTCGTGCGCGGCACCGGCCGCCTCGTCGACGACCACACGGTCGTCGCGACCACCGAGGACGGCGAGCTGACGTTCCAGGCCGACGCGATCATGGTCTCGACCGGCAGCCGCCCCCGGATCCCCGACTGGGCCCAGCCCGACGGCGACGTGGTCCTGACCACCAGGGACGCGTACCCGCCCAAGGTGCTGCCCGAGCACGTGATCGTGATCGGCTCCGGCGTGACCGGCGTGGAGTTCGTCCACATGTTCTCGTCGTTCGGGTGCCGGGTGACGCTGATCGTGTCCCGCCAGCAGGTGCTCCCGGCCAAGGACCCCGAGGTCGCGGCGGTGCTCGAGGACGACTTCCTCCGGCGGGGCGTGCGGCTCTACAAGGGCGCCCGCGCCGTGGGCCTGGAGCGCACCGAGGGCGGCGTGATCGTCCGCTGCGACGACGGCCGGACGGCCGAGGGCAGCCACTGCCTCCTCGCGATCGGCTCCATCCCGAACAGCGACGGGCTCGGGCTCGAGGACGCCGGTGTGGACATGGACGGCCCGTCGGTCCGGGAGCTCGACCACCACCTCCGCACGAACGTCGGGCACATCTACGTCGCCGGCGACCTCTCCGGGAAGCTGCCGCTGAGCTCCGTCGCCTCCATGCAGGGCCGCAAGATCGCCGAGCACGTGATGGGCCTGCACAAGGTCGACCACCGCCACCTCGACTACGAGAAGGCGGCCTCGGCCATCTTCACGGACCCCGAGATCGCGGACGTGGGCCTGGGCGAGGCCGACGCCTTCGCCGAGGGCCGCAAGGTGCGGGTGACCAAGGTGCCGTTCGCGTCGACCGCCAAGGCGCTGATCAACGACGACCCCCGCGGCTTCGTGAAGATCATCTCGGACCCCGCGACGGGCGTGATCCTGGGCGGCTCGATCGTCGGCCCGCAGGCCGCAGAGCTCATCGCGGTGCTCGCGGTGGCGGTCACCAACGGCCTGCGCGTCCACGACATCGCGGAGAGCATCTTCGTCCACCCTGCGCTGGCCGAGGCACTGACCGACGCGGCAGAGTGAGGCGGTGACCGAGCCCGTTCCGGCGGACACCGACGAACGGGCCGCAGCAGCCGCGCCCGGGTCGTCCGGAACCTCCGGAGCGGTCCACGGCAGCGCCGGCGGCGCCGGCGGCGACCCCTCCGGCACGGGCGCCGACCCGGTCGTGCGGGCCCTTCGCATCGCAGTCGTCGTCCTGGGCCTGTTCGTGCTGGCGACCCCGATCGTCGCCACGACCACCGGCGTGCGCGACGGCACGATGATCAACGGCGACGAGGCGGTCGCGGCGATGCTCCCGGTGGAGTTCGTCCGGGGCGGGCCGGATCTGGTCTTCCCCGGCAACACCTACCAGGGCGTGCTCGAGGTGCCGGCCTACGCCGTGCTGTGGTGGGCGGTCGGCCCGTACGAGCTGCCCATGCGGCTGCTCCACCAGGCCATGTGGGTGGCGGCCGTGGCCGTGTGGGCCTGGCTGGCCATCGACGTCGTCGGCCGGGCACGTGGGTCCTCGGCCCGAGCGCGGTGGTGGGCGGCGCTGGCGGTCGCCGGCCTCCTGCTGGTGACGTCGGTCGCTGGGTGGCCGGTCTGGTTCCGGATCTACCCCGGCTACCACCTGGGCGCGCTGCTCGCCGGCCTAGCCGTGTGGGTGGCCCGCGGCCCCGATCGCACCGCCCGGTGGTTCGGCGCCGGTGCCCTCGCCGGCCTGGCGGTCTACGCC
>JAEXGP010000064.1 GCA_023450775.1 Actinomycetes bacterium
GCGCCCGGGCGAGCGCGGCCCGCTGCGCCTGTCCACCCGACACCGCCCGGGGCCGGCTCCGCTCCAGGCCGTCGAGCCCGACGCGGCGGAGCCACTCCACGCCGCGCGCCTCGGCCTCCCTGCGGCCGAGGCCCTGCGCCCGCAGGCCGAACGCCACGTTGGCCGTGAGGTCCAGGTTGGGGAACAGCAGGTGGTCCTGGAACACCACGCCGACGCGACGGCGCTCGGGGAACACGAACGTGCCGGTCGCCGGCTCGTCGACCACGGAGCCGCCGAGCTCGATCCGGCCCCGGTCGATGGCCCGGAGCCCGGCGAGGCATCGCAGCAGCGTCGACTTGCCCGAGCCGTTCGGACCGAGGATCGCGAGCACCTCGCCCGGGCCGACCTCGATCGACACGTCGAGCTGCAGCCGGCCGAGCGCGAGCGCCACGTCGGCGCGCACGCCGGCCACGGTCGAGCCGGTGCTCGGCGCGCTCACGCCACGCCTCGCGGGGTCCACCGGTCGCGCAGGGCGACCACCATCACGACCAGGCTGACGGCGAGCAGCACCAGGCTCAGGCCGACCGCACGATCGGTGTCACCCTGCAGCGCCATGTAGATGGCCAGCGGCATGGTCTGCGTGCGACCGACGATGTTGCCGGCGAACGTGATCGTCGCCCCGAACTCCCCCAGCGCCCGGGCCCCGGCCAGCACCGCGCCGGCGCCGACCGACGGCGCGATCGCCGGCAGCGTCACCCGGCGGAACACCGTCCACCGACCTGCACCCAAGGTGGCGGCCACGTCCTCGTAGCGCTGGTCGTTGGCGCGCAGCGCGGCCTCGACCGTGATCACGAAGAACGGCAGCGCCACGAACGTGGTGGCCACGACCACGCCCCAGGTCGAGAACGTCAGCTGGAGCCCGAACCAGTCGTACAGGCGCTCGCCGACCACGCCCGTCCGGCTGAACGCCGAGAGCAGGGCGACGCCCCCGACGACCGGCGGCAGCACCAGTGGCAGCAGGACCAACCCGCGCAGCACCGAGCGCCCGGGGAACCGGAGACGGGCGAGCACCCACGCGAGCGGGAGGCCGAGGGCGACCGACAGCGCCGATGCGGCGACGGTGCACAGCACCGACAGCCGCAACGCCTCGCGTGACGCCTGGTCGGTGAGGTCCGCCCACAGCTCCGACCACGGCACGCGCAGGAGGAGCCCGACCAGCGGCAGGACGAACAGGGCGGCGGCGACCGCTGCGAGCCCGACGACGACCACGGGCGCACGTCGCCGCCCCCGACGAGCGCCCGTGGTCGTCGTCACGGTGCGCCGAAGCCGGCCGCCTCCAGGACGCCCTGCGCCTCGGGACCGAGCACGAAGGTCGCGAACGCCCAGGCCGTCGCCGGGTTGGTCGTGGCCGTCACCACGCCGATCGGGTACCTGGCCACGGCGTTCTCGGCCGTCGGGATGTCCACGGTCGCCACCGCGTCGCCGACCGCCGCGGCATCGGTCACGTACACGATCCCGGCATCCGCGTCGCCCTCGGACACCGCCGCCAAGGTGGCCCGCACGTCCTGGCCCCGAGTGATCCGATCGGCGGGGATCGTCACGCTCGAGCTGGCAAGGATCTGGTCCGCGTACTTCCCGCACGGCGCCGTGTCGGCGCACAGCGACACGGTCCCGACCGTCGCGAGGTCGGCCAGGCTCTTCACGCCCGCAGGGTTGCCCGGCTTGGTCACGATCACGAGCGAGTTGGTCGCGAAGAGCTCGTAGTCCCCGTCGAGCAGGCCGGCATCGGCGAGGGTCCTCGTGTTCGATTCCGCCGCGAAGGCGGCGACGTCGGCCGGCGCGCCGCTCTGGATCTGCGTGGTCAGGTCACCGGACGACCCGAAGTTGATCGTGACCGTCGTCCCCGGGTTGGCCGCCTCGAAGTCCGCCGCGATCGTCGCGAACGCCTCCTTCAGCGACGCTGCGGCGGACACGGTGATGTCGCCGGTGATCTGGGCCTGGGTGCTCGACGTGGTCGAGCTCGACGCCCCCTCGTCCCTCGGGTCGTCACCGCACGCGGCGGTCACGAGCCCGAGGGCGATCACCAGAGCGAGCAGCCGTCCGACGACACGCAACCTGCGAGTCACGGTCGCGGCACCTCCACGGTGACGTTGGTGGACTTCACCGATGCGGTCGCCAGGTCGCCGGGTTGGAGGTCGAGCTCGTCGACGGCCTCGCGGGTCAGCAGCGACACGAGCCGGTGCGGCGGTGCATGGATCTCGACCAGCGCGGCGACGCCGTCGCGCTCGACGCGGGTGACGATGCCGGTGAACCGGTTGCGCGCCGAGTGCAGCTCGCCGGACTCGGCGGCGTACGGCGGGGCCTGGGCGCTCAGGTAGGCCGCGAGGTCCCGGCCCTCGACCAGCCGACGGCCGTGCTCGTCACGTGCCGTGGGCAGCCGGCCGTCGTCGCACCAGCGCCGGACCGTGTCCACGCTGACGCCGAGCAGCTCCGCGACCTGTTGAGTGCTGTAGCTGGACATGCAGCCCGGACCCTACTCTGGACCTCGCATCTGCGATGCCCATGGCTGCTCCCGGCCGGAGATGCGGCTCGCGCCGAGGACGCTGGGTGCGGTGCATCCGACGATCGGTGTGCGGCCCGGGGCAGGAGCGCTCAGGCGGGCGCGGTCAGGCGGTGCACGCCGAGCTGGTCGGGGACGACCTCGCTCGGGGGCGGTGGCCCGGGCGGGGTGCCGTCGCCGAAGGGCGTGCCGGGGAGCTCGTCGCGGTGGTGGGGTTCCATCCAGTTCGCCAGGCTCGGACCGAGGGGGACGATGCCGGTCGGATTGATGTCCCGATGGACCCGGTAGTAGTGGGCCTTGATCTGGTCGAAGTCGACCGTGTCGCCGAAGCCTGGCGTCTGGAAGAGGTCACGGGCGTAGGCCCAGAGCACGGGCATCTCGGTCAGCTTCTGGCGATTGCACTTGAAGTGGCCGTGGTACACGGCGTCGAAGCGGACGAGCGTGGTGAAGAGGCGGATGTCGGCCTCGGTGATGTGGTCGCCGACGAGGTAGCGACGGGTGGCCAGCCGGTCCGACACCGCGTCGAGCTGTGCGAAGAGCCGCTCGAAGGCGTCCTCGTAGGCCTGCTGCGACCCCGCGAAGCCGCAGCGGTACACGCCGTTGTTGACCTCGGTGTAGATCGGTCGCATCACCTCCTCCATCTCCTCGCGCCAGGGCACGGGGTAGAGGTCGGGAGCGCCGTCACGGTGGTACTCGGTCCACTCGCTCGAGAGATCCAGGCTCATCGGCACGAAGTCGTTGGTGACGACCTCGCCGGTGGGGATGTCGACGATCGCCGGCACCGTGATGCCCTTGGGGTAGTTCGGGAAGCGGAGCAGGTAGGCCTCCCGGAGCTCGTGGATGCCGAGCACGGGGTCGACCCCGCCGGGGTCCAGGTCGAAGTTCCAGCTCGACGGGCCGTGGACGGGCGCGGCGAGTGCCATGGACAGCACGTCCTCGAGGCCGAGCAGCCGGCGGACGATGACCAGGCGGCTGGCCCACGGGCACGCACGGCTGACGACCAGCCGGTACCGCCCCGGTTCGACCGGGTAGCCGTCGCGGCCGTCGCGTGTGATCCGGGTGCCGATGTAGTCGGTGTCCCGCTCGAAGCCGCCGTCACCGGCGACGTAGGCGCCGCCCTCCTGCCGATCCGTGTCCGTCATGGCGCCTTCCTACCCCGCGGTATCGTGCCCGCCACCTCGTCCGGTCCACGCCGGACCGTGGGACGATCGGGCCTCGACACCGCAGCTGCAGCGCGCCACACGGAGGCCGGATGCTCCTCACCCCCCACGAACAGGAACGGCTGATGGTCGCCGGCGCTGCCGAGGTGGCCCGCCGACGACGCGAGCGCGGCCGGCTCCTCAACCACCCCGAGGCCGTGGCCGTGCTGACCGACTGGGTCCTGGAGGCGGCGCGGGACGGCATGACCGTCGCGACGATCATGTCCGCCGGCCGCGACGTCCTGGACACCTCGGACGTCATGGACGGCGTGGAGGCGCTGATCGACGAGCTCCAGGTCGAGGCGACGTTCCCCGACGGGACCAAGCTCGTGACGCTCCACGGTCCGATCCAGCCGGCCCCGATGGCGGCCGGCGACGACGACGGCGCGCCGGCACGGCTGGTGCCCGGCGAGGTGCTGCTCGCCGACGGCGACGTCGAGCTGCTGGCCGGACGGGAGCTGGTGTCGCTCACGGTGCGCAACACCGGGGACCGACCGGTGCAGGTGGGCTCGCACTTCCACTTCGCCGAGGCGAACGAGGCGCTGGAGTTCGACCGCGACGCCGCCGTCGGGCGCCGCCTGGCCGTCCCCGCGGGGACGAGCGTCCGCTTCGAGCCGGGGATCCCCATGGAGGTCGAGCTCGTGGCGTACGCCGGTGCGGGCGTCACCGCCGGCTTCCGGGGCCTCTACTCCCCCGGCGCGTCCGAGGGAGCGGCGTCGTGAGCGGCCCGGTCCTGTCCCGGGAGCGGTACGCCGCGCTGTACGGCCCCACCGTCGGTGACCGCATCCGTCTGGCCGACACCGACCTGCTGATCGAGATCGAGGCCGACCTCTCGGGCGGGCCGGGCCTCGCCGGTGACGAGGCGGTCTTCGGCGGCGGCAAGGTGATCCGCGAGTCGATGGGCCAGTCCGGGCGCACTGCCGCGCAGGGTGCGCCCGACCTGGTCATCACCGGGGCGGTGGTGCTCGACCACTGGGGCGTGGTGAAGGCCGACGTCGGCATCAAGGACGGCCGCGTCGTCGCCCTCGGCAAGGCCGGCAACCCCGACACGATGGACGGCGTCCACCCCGACCTCGTCATCGGTCCGTCCACCGAGGTGCTCGCCGGCAACGGCAGGATCCTCACCGCCGGCGCGATCGACTGCCACGTCCACCTGATCTGCCCGCAGGTGCTCGACACCGCGCTGGCGACGGGCATCACCACCGTGATCGGTGGCGGCACCGGTCCGGCCGAGGGGACGAAGGCCACCACGGTCACGTCGTCGCCCTTCCACCTCGCCTCGATGCTCACCTCGATGGACGCCTGGCCGATCAACCTCGTGCTGCTCGGCAAGGGCAACACGGTGTCCGAGGACTCCATGTGGGAGCAGCTGCGCGCCGGTGCGAGCGGCTTCAAGCTCCACGAGGACTGGGGCTCGACCCCCGCGTCGATCGACGCGTGCCTGCGGGTGTGCGACGCGGCCGGCGTCCAGGCGTCGCTGCACACGGACACGCTCAACGAGGCGGGGTTCGTGGAGACGACCCTCGGCGCGATCGCCGGCCGGTCGATCCACTCGTACCACACCGAGGGTGCGGGCGGCGGCCACGCCCCCGACATCATCACGGTCGCCGGCGTGCCCAACGTGCTGCCCAGCTCGACCAACCCGACGCGTCCCCACACGGTGAACACCGCGGACGAGCACCTGGACATGCTGATCGTCTGCCACCACCTCAACCCGTCGGTGCCCGAGGACCTGGCGTTCGCCGAGAGCCGCATCCGGCCGTCGACGATCGCGGCCGAGGACGTGCTGCACGACATCGGCGCCATCTCGATGATCGGCTCGGACTCCCAGGCGATGGGACGGGTCGGCGAGGTCGTCATCCGGACGTGGCAGACCGCGCACGCCATGAAGCGCCGGCGCGGCGCGCTGGCCGGCGTCGGTCGGGCCGACAACGAGCGCGCCAAGCGCTACGTCGCCAAGTACACGATCTGCCCGGCCGTGGCCCACGGCCTGGCCGGAGAGATCGGCTCGGTCGAGCCCGGCAAGCTGGCCGACCTGGTCCTCTACGACCCCCGCTTCTTCGGCGTGCGCCCGCACGTGGTGATCAAGGGCGGCGTGATCGCGTGGGGCGCCATGGGCGACGCCAACGCGTCCATCCCCACGCCGCAGCCGGTGCTCCCGCGCCCCATGTTCGGGGCGTTCGGTCGCACGGCGGGCCACACGTCGATCGCGTTCGTGGCGCCCGCCGCCGTCGAGGACGGGCTCGCCGAGCGCCTGGAGCTGTCGCACCGGGTGGTGGCGGTCGAGGACTGCCGGAGCGTCGACAAGGCCGACATGGTCAACAACGACGCGTTGCCCGAGATCACCGTCGACCCCGACACGTTCATGGTGACCGTCGACGGCGAGACGATCGAGCAGCAGCCGGCCGCGGAGCTGCCCATGGCCCAGCGGTACTTCCTCTTCTGAGCGGCCCGGGATGTCGGTCGCCTCGCTCCTGCTCCTCGCCGACGGACGCTTCCCCGACGGTGCCCACGCGCACAGCCACGGGCTCGAAGCGGCCGTCGAGGCCGGGCGCGTGACCGACACCGACTCGCTGGCCCACTACGTGTCGTGCCGGCTGTGGAGCACCGGCCGCACCGACGCCGCGACGGCACGTTTGGCCGCGGCCGGCGAGGACCCCGACGAGCTCGACGTGGCCTGGTGCGTGCGGACACCCAGCGCCGCGGCGCGGGCGACGTCCCGATCGCTCGGCCGCTCGCTGGCCCGGACCGCGACCCGGGTCGTGCCGGCGCACCGGATCGCCCTGTCGGACGGCCGACCGCCGGTGCAACCGGTGGCGTTCGGACTGCTCGCCACCGCGGTCGGCTGCGACCCCGACGAGGCGGCGCTGGCCAGCGCCCACGGCACCGCCGCCACGCTCACGGCCGCCGGACTGCGCCTGCTGTCGCTCGACCCGTTCGACGTGGCCGCCCTGCTCCACGACCTGCGGCCCGACGTCGACGGCGTGGCCGCATCCACCGTCGGTCTCGCCGGCCCCGATGACCTGCCCTCCGCCTCGACCCCGTTCGCCGAGATCGACGTGGAGCAGCAGTCCGCCCTGTCCCCCCGTCTCTTCCGCAGCTGACCAGCTGACGACCACTGGAGCCCCCGTGCACGACACCGGCAGCGACCACACCCACGACCACCCGCCGCGGGAGCGTGGCGACGGCGCGTTCCGCGTCGGCATCGGCGGCCCCGTCGGTACCGGCAAGACCGCGCTCGTCGCGGCGCTGTGCGCCCTGATGTCCGAGGACCTGCGCATCGGCGTGGTCACCAACGACATCTACACGACCGAGGACGCCGACACGCTGAAGCGGCGGGGCGTGCTCGACGCCGGCCGCATCGTCGCGGTGGAGACGGGGTGTTGCCCCCACACCGCGATCCGCGAGGACATCACCGCCAACCTCGACGCCATCGAGGACCTCGAGGAGCGCGAGGGGCCGCTCGACCTCGTCCTCGTCGAGAGCGGGGGCGACAACCTCACGCTCACCTTCTCCAAGGGCCTCATCGACGTGCAGCTGTTCGTCCTCGACGTCGCCGGCGGCGACAAGGTGCCGCGCAAGGGCGGTCCCGGCGTCACCAGGTCGGACCTGCTCGTGATCAACAAGATCGACATCGCGCACCTCGTGCACGCGGACCTCGGCGTGATGGAGCGCGACGCCGCGGCGCAGCGCGGGGACCTCCCCACCGTCTTCGTCTCGCTGAACGAACCCGAGGGCGCGGCGCCGGTCGCCGAGTGGATCCGGGCGCAGCTGCGGACCCCGACGCCGGCCGGCGCCTGATCGCCCCGACCCACCCTCACCTCCGCATGCACTCCCACGTCCCCGCCCACGACGCGGCACCCCCGGCGAGCGGTTGGACCGACACCGAGCTGTCGGTCCGGCTGCGGCGCGGGACGGGCGGGACCGTCCGGGTGGACGGCGTGCTGTGCAGCGCGCCCGTCTGGTTCCGGTGGGACGGCGGCACGCTCTGGTTGGTCGGCTCCGGCGCATCACCCGTCGGCGAGGACCGCATCAGGGTCCGCGTCGACGTGGGCCCCGGCGTCGCCGTGCGAGTCCGCTCCGTGGCCGCGACCGTCGTCTACGCCGCACGCGGCGCCGGCACGCGCTGGGACACCGAGCTGCACGTCGCCGACGGCGCCCGCGTCGACTGGCGACCCGAACCGGTGATCCTGACCGCGCGGGCGGAGCACCGAGCCGTCACGCAGGTGCACGCCGGCTCGGGCGCCGAGGTCACGCTGGACGAGGTGCTCGTGCTCGGCCGCACCGGCGAGGCCACCGGCACGATGCGCTCCACGCTGGACGTCCGGGTGGACGACGCCCCGGTGCTGCTCACGTCGATCGACACCGCGGTGCCCGGCTGGTCGGGCCCGGCGGGTGTGGACGGCGCCGGCGCCGTCGGCAACCGCCTGGTCGTCGGT
>JAEXGP010000143.1 GCA_023450775.1 Actinomycetes bacterium
GACCTGCGCCGCGGCGAGCCGCCGGGCTCGGCCCACCACCACGGCCGGGCGGGGTCGAGTCCGTCCAGGTCCACGAGTCGCAGCGGTCCGTCGCCGACCAGCGGCTCGCCGGAGGGGCCCTCGGCGAGCTCCACCACGTCCGAGGTGCGGACCGACAGGCGGTACGACGGGTCGGTGACCAGGTCCACGGCGGTACCGGCCGGGAGGTCCCGCCAGAGCCCGTCGAGCGCCGAGCGGTGGTCACCCTCGGTGGCGCGCGCCGCCTCCCCCGCCCGGGCCGACCACCACGCCAGCAGCGCGTCGCGCTCGGCGGATCCGGCTCGGGGCAACGACAGGACGCCGGGCAGACCGCCGCCGTACGGCAGGCCGGAACCCTCGTCGACGCGCGCCGCGAGCGCCACGGGTCGCACCGGCCCTGCCGCCGGGTCGCCGCCCACGAGCGCGGGGACCTCGGCCAGGAGTCGCACGGTGTCGGCGAGCACGAGCACCGGCCCGATCCCCTCTCCGTCGCCCAGGTCCTCACCCACGTCCTCAGCGAGGCGGTCCAGCAGCGTCCCGAGCGTCGCCCAACCCGCGGCCCGGACGCCCAGCCCCATCGTCAGGTCGACGGTGCGGACGCCGTCGACACCGGCCGGCGGCAGCCCCGTCCACCGGTCCGCGCCCGAGGGGTCGCCGGTGCCGACCGACCCGCCCGGGCGGTCCTGGTGCACGGCGACCACGCGCTCGCCGGGCAGGAGGCGACGCACGCCGGCGACCAGCGGCGCCGCCCAGGCGCGGCGCGTCGACGTCGTCAGGACCAGGACCGTCACTGCGCCATTGTGGCCGGTGCCGGCACTACGATCGGTCGATGCCCTCCGCCGGCCAGCTGCGCTCCATCCCCCGTGCGGTGGGGCGCTTCGGCGAGGTCGAGGACGCCGTCACCGAGCTGCAGCGACGGGTCGACGACCTCGAGTCCGCGCTCTCCGCGGTGCGCGACGAGATGCGGCGCTCCACCGAGGAGCTGCTCGACGAGCTCGCCCGCCTGCGCGCCGACCGCGGCGACACCTGACACGGCGGCCCGGCTCACCGGGAGTGCGCGCTCACAGGTAGCCGAGCGGGACCGGGTAGTTGTCGTACGACGTCCCGTGGTTGGGGTTGTAGTACGGGTCGCCGAGCAGGCGGTCACCCCAGCGGCTGCGCAGCGTGCGCGTCTCGAGCTCGCTGACCGTCGGATCCCGGGTGACGGACTCGAAGTGGTGCAGGCGGGCCTGGGGCGACACGACCAGGCGGTAGCCCCGTGAGCGGAGCTTCAGCGACAGGTCGACGTCGTTGTAGTTGGAGGCGAGCGCCTCGTTGAAGCCGCCGATCTCCTCGAACACCTCGGTGCGGATGCACATGCAGGCCGCGGTCAGGCCGGCGACCTCCCGGTCGAGCGAGAGCGCCGAGCGGTTCTTCGGGCTGTCGGGCAGCTGGCCGAACATGAGGTGCCCCGGGTTGCCGGCCAGATGGACGTGCCCGGCGTGCTGCACCCGCCCGTCCTCGAACAGCAGAACCAGGCCGGACGCGCCCACGTCGGGTTCGCGGGCGAAGCCGACCAGCACCTCCAGCCAGTTCCCGTCGATCACCTCGATGTCGTCGTTGAGGAACACGAGCAGGTCGCCGGCCGCGACCGACGCGCCCACGTTGCACTTCCGGGAGAAGTTGAACGGCTCCGCGAACGGGACGATCCGGGCCCGACCGCCGGCCAGCTCCTCGACCTCCTCCAGCACCTGCTGCGGCGTGTCGTCGTCGGCGACCACCACGAGCTCCCAGTTGGGCCACGTGGTGCGCTCCGCGATCGAGCGGACGGCCTCCTCGACCATGCGGCGCCGCAGGCCCCAGATGCGGCCCTCGGAGCCGCGCGTCGGCACCACGATGCTGACCAGCGGGTGGTCGCGGTGCCGCCGGACCAGGTGGAAGTAGCCCCGGTTGGCCTGCTCGACGACCTCGGCGTCGATGCCGACCCGGGCCGCGTGCTCCTCGAGCGCCTTCCGGGCGGACTCGTAGGCGTAGGGCTTCACGTCGGTCCCGGCCAGGACCGAGGTCGGGATCACCCGCCAGTGGTAGAGCACCTCGGGGACGTGGACGATGCGACGGGCGCGCTCCGTGACCCGCAGGACCAGGTCCCAGTCCTGGGAGCCGTCGAAGCCCTGGCGGAACCCACCGACGTCGCGAGCCAGCTCCGTGCGCAACGCGGAGAGGTGGCACGTGTACATCTGGTCCCGGAACCGCTCGGGCGACCAGTCGGGCTTGAAGAACGGCTCCACGAGCGAGCCGTCGGGGGCGAGCACGTCCTCGTCGCTGTAGGCGTAGTCCACGAGCGGGTCCGCGAATGCCTCGGCCATCCTGGCCAGCGCGTTCGGCACCAGCACGTCGTCGTGGTCGAGGAGCGCCACGATCTCTCCGTCGGCCGCCCCCAGCGCCAGCTGGCTGGCGCCGGCGATGCCCAGGTTCTGCTCGGAGCGGATCACCGTGACCCGGTCGTCGGCCGCGGCCGCGGCGGCCAGCATCTCGCCCACGTGCGGCGCGCTCGACGCGTCGTCCACCAGCACGTGCTGGTGGTCCGCATGCGTCTGCACCGCCACCGACGCCAGGCACTCGGCCAGGACGTCGGGCGGCGGGTCGTGGACGGGGGTCAGGACCGAGATGCGCACCACGTCGTCCCGGGTGTCGTCCGCCGGCTCACTTGACCACGACGTTCTCGCAGCGCATCACGTTGTCGGAGCCGCCCCCCACGTTGAGGGCGGCCACGCAGGCGCGATGCGTGCCCTTGGACGCCGGCACGCTCACCGCGTACCCGTGCACGTTCCCGTAGCCGGGGTAGTTCCGCTCCCAGCCGGCCCGGGGCCGGTCCGCCCACACCGAGTACCAGCGACCGTCGATGATCAGCACGACCACGATCGGGTCGAGCGTCTCGTCGTCGACCGCCCAGCCGCTCGAGGTGATCACGCCGTTGGCCGCACCGAGCGACTCGACCGCGCCCCGGGGGTTGGCCGCCGGCACGTTGACGGCCGCGCACGCGAACTTCAGGTTCTGGCCGGCGCCCTGGTTGATCCCGACGCCGCACACGTTGCGGTAGCCGGCGGTGACGCCCAGGAGGCGGGCGGAGAACCGGTTGCCCGAGGTCCACAGCGTGCGGCGCCACTGCCCGTCGACCAGCAGCTGCACGGGCAGCGACCCGGCGTCCGCGTCGGTGGCCCAGCCACTCACGTCGATGCCGCCCGGGATGGCCGAGATGCCGTCGATCGCGCCCACCGGACTGCGTCCGGACGGGTCCGGCACCGCCGCGCCCGAGCACCCGAGCGAGGAGTCCCGTCCGTAGCTGCGGTTCACGGCCAGCACGCACACGTCGTGCCAGCCCGGCGAGAGGCCGCCGACGTCCACCCAGTACCCGTGGTTCGGGCCCGCGGACGGGTAGGCGGCGGCGACGTCGGGACGGGACTGGTTCGCCAGCGCGGAACGCACGACGCCGTCCACGACGATCATCACGGTCACCGGCCCGTCGGCGTCCAGGTCGATCGCCCAACCGATCACGGTCATGCCGCCGTTGCCGGGCACGATGCGGTCGACCGACCCGATGGGTCCGGCCGTCGCCCGGATCCACGTGGTCCAGGCCTGCGCCCGCTCGCGGATCTTGCCGAGCGACGACTGGATGCTGCCCGGGCAGCTGGTCGCGACCACGTCCTGGTGCCCCACCACCCGGGGCAGGTCGACGACGACCCCCGCCGCGTACTTGTTGGAGCCGCCGGACGTGAACGCCACCCGGCCGGCCGGGTCGACGTCGTGCAACGCGAGCTTCCAGCCGATGACCTGGGACACCGACTCGATCGTGGCGGCGGACGGCTGTGCCTGCGTGTAGTCGCCGATCACCATCACGCCGACGGAGTTCGTGTTGAAGCCCTGGGAGTGGGCACCGATGACCGGCCGGTCGATGCCGCCGCCGCGGCCCTCCCAGACGCCGCCGTACTTGTCGACCACGAAGTTGTACGCGATGTCGGACCAGCCCCGGCCGTCCATGTGGAACGCCTGGATCGAACGCAGCACGCCCGGCACGTCGGCCGGCGAGTAGGAGTTGCTCGAGTCCGAGTGGTGGACCACCGCCAGCTTCACCGTGCTGGCGTAGCTGGTCGAGGTGGCGGCACGTGCGCCCCAGGCCGAGCGGAGCTGGATGCCGAACGGCGGCGCAAGCGAGGCGCCGTCGGCGAGCGGCGTGGCGTCGGCCGTCGTCCGGTGCACCTCCTCGTGGACGGTCACCACGCGTGCCTGCTCGGCGTCCTCGGCGGCCATCGTCACCTGGTAGCCGTCGGCCGAGCGCACCCAGAACGGCTCGGTGCCGGCGCGGGAGGTGGCCGCCTCGGGCGTGCCGGCGTCGGGGCCGCCCTCGCCCTCGAGGTGGAGCTCACGCCACTCGCCGAACTCGCCCGACGCCTCCCGCACGCGCACGAGCACCGGCGCGGACGGGGCGCGGTCGAACGTGAAGCCGATGGCGGTGAACTCCCGAGTCGACTCGTCGGTGGCCACGACCGGCTCGTCCGCGAGCGGCTCGTCGGCCGCGGCCTGGACGGCCGGAACCTCCGTCGGGGGCAGCGTCGTGGCGGACGGCAGCGCCTCGGTGGCGCCGACCGCCTCGGTGGCGAACACGAACTTGGGGAGGGGCAGGACGGACAGCAGCAGGCCGACGCCGAACACCACGGCCAACCGGCCGAGGGCGCGTCGCCGTCGCGGGGAGGGCTCCGGCATGGGGAGCGAGTCTAGGCACCGCGCGGAGCGTGGTCGGCGGCACCGGATGGGCGATCGACGCGCCGGTCAGGCTCCGTTCACCCGGACGCGGTGCTGGCCGCGAGCCAGGTCGCGAGGCGGTCGGCGACCTCCGACCAGCTGCCCGGTCCGGACTCGGGGAGCTCGATCGTCCGGGTGCGCGTGACGCCGTCAGCCGGGTCCCGGCGGCTCGCTGTCACCCGCACCGTGCCGCCGGGCGC
>JAEXGP010000184.1 GCA_023450775.1 Actinomycetes bacterium
GGTCGCCACCCGGTCCGACCACACGGTGAAAGTCCTCCTCCACGCAGACGTTTCGCAGTCCATGAGGACCGATGGCTCCTGTCACCGTGTCGAGAGTCCAGATCCGCTTGCCGTCGAACGACCACTCCTTCAGGTACGACTGGGGCACGTAGTGATGGCGACGGCTCGGGGGGTCCGGTTCACGTCCCCGGGAGCGAAGGCGCTCGACGTACTCCTCTGCCCGTGGTGGAAGCGACCGGCCGCCAGCAGTCATCGGCACTTGACCCCACGGGTTGGGCACCACGCCGGTGAGCACCCATCGCCCACCAGAGGGGTCCGCCTCGGGTCGGCCCTCTGGCCGACCGCGTCCAAGTGACCTTCTCCCTTCTGGTGCTGAGTCCGGTCGTCTGCCCATCGTGTCCTCCCGCGTCAAGCATCGCGGCGCCGTGGTGCCGCCGCGATGACCGTCCTCGGAGAGGCGGTGAGCGCAGTCGTGTGGCCCGTAGGGCCGGTGGATCGCGCTGGCCGGCGCAGCGGGCGGTCGATGTGTCCGCGACGGGTCCGCGAGCGCCGCGCTCCGGCGCGCTACACCTTTGGCAGCACTGCAATCTGGAGTTGGCAGCGGTGAAACTCCTGCTGCCAGGAGTGAAATTTCGCCCGCTGCCAGGCGTGAAACTTCACACCGGCCTACGTCCATGCCCACGACGTCGTGTTGGACGAAGAGGTACGGGTGCGTCAGGGCCTCGGAAGGACAAACGGATGCACCGGCTCACCGATCGCGCACCGAGCTTCGGATGCCGTCGAACCGTAGCCGCCCTCGCGAACCGGCCAACCGGGGCGTCGCGGAGAGGGACACACCCAGTGAGCTCACCGGGTCCGCCAGGGAGCGCGCGAGTACGGAAATACTGGACAACCTCAGTGGCCCAGCCCGAACCAGCGGACGCTGTCGCCGCCTCAGATTCGCCGGTTCGGCCAACTTCAGTGGCTCACGATGGCCAAGTTCAGTGACCGCCTACAACTGCGTGGCGTGACCACGTCCGCCGTCAGCCCGCCGGCTCCGCCGGCCGACCTCGACGAGGCGCTCGCACGCATCCGCCAGAGCGGCGGCCGGGTGACCCGGGCCAAGCGGGCGGTCGCCGAGCTGCTGTTCGAGCAGCCGGTCGCCCTCACCGCGGAGGAGATCACCGAGCGCTCGGGCTTGGAGCAGTCGGTCGTCTACCGCTCGCTGTCGCAGTTCGAGGAGCTCGGCATCGCCGAGCACGTGCACCTGGGACACGGCCGGGCCGTCTACCGGCGGCGGGGGTTGAGCACCGTGCCGGTCACCTGCATGTCGTGCGGCCGGACGGTCGAGCTCGACGCGGGCGACGTCCGCTCATTCGCCCGAAAGGTCGCGGAACGCACGGGCATCGCGCTCGACCTGGTGCACTTCCCGCTGTCGGGCCACTGCACCGACTGCGCCCCAGCGGGCTGAGCTCGGGTCGTGCCGGTGCCGGGCCTATTGCGACACCGTTGCAGTAGCGCCGGCCCACCCCTACGATCCGGCCACCACGAGCCGGGCCGGAGGCACCGATGATCGTCGCCATGCACGCACCCGACGGCTTCCTGGAGCCGCGGGTCGCGGTGGTGACCGCGATCATCAGCCTGGTGATCATCGGGCTCGCGCTCCGGCACGCGGCGCGGGAGCTCGACGATCGGCAGGTGCCGCTCGCCGGGATCGCGGCGGCCTTCGTCTTCGCCGCCCAGATGGTCAACTTCCCGGTGGCCGCCGGCACGACGGGTCACCTCCTCGGGGGCGCGCTGGCCGCCATCCTGCTGGGTCCGTGGGTGGGCGCCCTGGTGGTGACCGTGGTGGTCGTCGTCCAGGCGCTGCTGTTCGCCGACGGCGGGATCACGGCGCTCGGGCCCAACGTGTTGAACATGGCGATCGTGCCGGCGTTCGCCGGCTGGGCCCTGTTCCTGCTCTTCCGCCGGGTGCTGCCGCGGTCCTCGGCGGGCGTCGTCGGGGCGGCCGGTCTGGCGTCCGGCGTCACCGTGGCGCTCTCCGCCACCGCCTTCTCCCTGGAGTGGCTGTTCGGCGCCAGCGCGCCCGTCCCGTTCGACACCGTCTTCGGGGCGATGGTCGGCGTGCACTCGCTGATCGGGATCGGCGAGGGCGTGCTCAGCGCCCTGGTCGTGGCAGCGGTCCTGGCGGCGCGTCCCGACCTGGTCGCCGGCGCACGGGACCTCACGCCGGAGGAGCTGGGCGACCGTCGGCCGGTCGGCGCCAAGGGGTTCGCGATGGGCGCGGTCCTGCTGACGGTCGCAGTTGCGGCGGTCGTGAGCCAGTTCGCCGCCGACGACCCCGACGGGCTGGAGCGGGTGGCGGAGGACCACGGGTTCAGCGACCGGGCGCAGGAGCACGCGATGTGGAGCAGCCCGTTCGCCGACTACGCCACGCAGGGGATCCGCAACGAGCAGCTGAGCCTGGCCGTCGCCGGTCTCGCCGGTGTCACCGTCACGCTGCTCGTCGGGTGCGGGATGTTCCGCGCCGCCCGTCTCGGCTCGGCCGCGGTTCCGGTCGCGGCACCGGTCGACGCGTGAGCGCCGACCGGATCCGCTGATGTCCGGGGTGCACGCCGGTGGCGTCCACGGCCTGCACCTGCCCGGGTCCACGCCGGTGCACCGGCTGGTGCCCGAGGCGAAGCTCCTCGGTCTGACGGCGTTCGTGGTGGCGGCCGCGGTGACGCCCCGGCACGCGGTCCCGGTCCTGCTGGTCGACGGCGCGGTGCTGGTCGCGGTCGCAGCGATCGCTCGCATCCCGGTCGCCACGTTCCTCACCCGTCTCGCCGTGATCGCGCCGTTCGTCCTGGCCGCGCTGGTGATCCCGTTCGTCGCTGACGGCCCGACCACGTCGGTCGCGGGGGCCTCGCTGTCGACCGAGGGCCTGTGGGCCACGTGGAACGTCATCGCCAAGGCGACGCTGGGTGCAGGGGCGGCGATCGTGATGTCGGCCACCACGCCGCTGCCGTCGATGATCGACGGCCTGTCCCGACTGCGGCTGCCGCACGTCCTGGTCGCGATCGTCGCGGCGATGGTCCGCTACCTGGACCTGCTGGCGGCCCAGCTCGGTCGCATGCGCCGGGCGATGACCGCCCGTGGCCACGACCCGAGGTGGCTGTGGCAGGTCCGTCCCGTCGCCTCGTCCGTGGGCCTTCTGTTCGTCCGGTCCTACGAGCGCGGCGAGCGCGTGCACCGGGCGATGCTGGCCCGGGGCTACGACGGCACGGTCGTGGTAGAGGACGAGCGGCCGGGACCCTCGCCGGCGCAGTGGGCGGCTGCGCTCCTGCCGGCGGTGATCGGGGTGGGCGCGCTCGTGGTGTGGCTGGTGACGGCTCGGACGGTGGGTCGGTGAGCGGCGAGAGGTCCGTCCCGTTCCCGGCGGTCGCGGTTCATTCGCTGACGTACCGGTACCCCGGCGCGGACCGCCCGGTGCTGCAGGAGCTGTCCCTGCGAGTGGAGGCGGGGGAGCGTGTGGCGGTCCTGGGTCCGAACGGCTCGGGCAAGACCACGTTCGTGCTGCACCTCAACGGGCTCCTGGAGCTCCAGTCGGGTCGGATCGACGTGGGCGACCTGACCGTCGCGAGGGACCACCTGCCGGAGATCCGGCGCCGGGTCGGGATGGTGTTCCAGGACCCCGACGACCAGCTCTTCCTGCAGACCGTCCGCGACGACGTGGCGTTCGGGCCGACGAACTTGGGGCTCAGGGGCGAGGACCGGGACCGGCGCGTGGCAGGGGCGCTGGCGGCGGTCGGCGCGTCGGAGCTGGCTGACCGCAACCCGTACCAGTTGAGCGGGGGCGAGCAGCGCCGGGCCGCCCTGGCCACCGTGCTGTCGATGGAGCCCGACGTGCTGGTGCTGGACGAGCCGACCTCGGGCCTCGACCCGGTCGGTCGGCGGGAGCTCGCCGAGCTGCTGGTGGCGCTGGGCTCCACCCAGCTCGTCGTCACCCACGACCTGCCGTTCGCACTCGCCACCTGTCCCCGCTCGGTGATCCTCGACGGGGGGACGGTCGTCGCCGACGGCCCGACGCGAGAGGTCCTCGCCGACGCCGAGCTGCTCGGCCGCCACCGGCTCGAGCTGCCGTTCGGCTACCACCTCACCTGAGCCGCCCGGTTCTCGGGTCGTTCCGCGCCCACATCGGGCGCAAGATGTCCCGGGCTCCGCGCCGCTCACGACGTCCGGGTTCTCGGGTCGTTCCGCGCCCGATGTGGGCGCCACATGTCCCGGGCTCAGAGGTCCAGGTCGCCGCGAGGCCCGAAGCGACCCCACTCGTCGCCGTCGTCCGGCGGCACGTCGTCGGTACCGGGCAGGTCGTGGTCGTGGCCGTGGGAGTGCCCGGCCAGGGCGTGCTCCGGCGTCACCACGAGCGCGGCGAGCGCGGTGGTGATCGGCACCGACAGCACGAGCCCGATCGAGCCGACCATCATCCGCACGATCTCGACCGCCACCAGCTCGCCGGTGATGATCCGGCTGGCCGGCGCCACGCCCTCGGCGAAGAACAGCAGCAGCGGCAGCGCCGCGCCGGCGTAGGCGAGGATCAAGGTGTTGACGGTCGACGCGATGTGGTCGCGGCCGATGTGGATGGCCTCGGTGTAGAGCCGGCGGCGCGCGATGTCGGGCCGCGCCCGCAGCAGCGCCTGGACCGCGGAGACCTGCGTGACCGTCACGTCGTCCAGCACGCCGAGCGCGCCCACGACCATGCCGGCGATCAGCAGGCCGCGCAGGTCCAGCTCCGACGCGGTGATGCGCAGCGTCTGCGCGGCCTCGTCGCCCAGGCCGGTCAGGTGGGTGGCCGCGCTGACGGCGAGCGACAGCAGCGCGATCAGCACCAGCGACACGAGCGTGCCGGCCAGCGCCACCGTCGTCGGGACGTTCAGACCGTGGGCCAGGTACAGGGCGAGGAACGCGATCACCACCGTGCCGACGAGCGCCACCGGGAGCGCCGGCGAGTCGCGCAGCAGCGCCGGCACGATGAACAGGACCAGGACGAGCGCGCTCGCCAGCAGGCCGATCAGCGCGCGCAGCCCGCGGAGGCGACCGAACGCGATCACGACGATGACGAACAGGACCGTGAGCAGCACGAGCGGCGTACCGCGCTGGAAGTCGACGAACGTGTAGCGGACCGCGTCGTCGCCCGTCCTCGTGTCGAGGAGCACGATGCGGTCCCCCTCGTGCACCTCCGGCACCTCGAGCTGGGTGTCGAGCACGGTCACGGTGGTCGTGTTGCCGGACCGCTCCCCGGAGGTGAGCTCGACCTCGAGCAGGCGACAGCCGGTCAGCGCACCCGGCACCTCGATCGAGCTGCACTCCTGCGTGTGGACGGAGCGGACCGTGGCGTCGACGTAGCTCGTCGGGCGGATCCCCAGGTCGGGTGCCTCGCCGCGGGGCCACAGCACGACCATGCCGACGACCGCCGCCACGCCGACC
Source organism: Actinomycetes bacterium (assembly GCA_023450775.1). Taxonomy (GTDB): domain Bacteria; phylum Actinomycetota; class Acidimicrobiia; order Acidimicrobiales; family Microtrichaceae; genus Dermatobacter. Next base: position 5,446 of record JAEXGP010000184.1, read on the forward strand.
GCGATCACGGCTCCCCGCAGCCATGCGATCGCCCGATCGGTGCGCATCCCGGTCACCGTACGCGCCCCCGCCGGATCGCCCGTCCCGCCCGACCCGACCGGTTCTCGGGACATCTCGCCCCCGATGTGGGCGCGACGGGTCCCGAGTCCAGCGACGGTGTGCGGCCCGCCGGTTCCGGGGTCGTCGTGCGCCGCAGATGGGCGCGACGCGTCCCGAGTTCAGGGGCCACGGGCAGTGCCGAGCTCGGGGTCAGCGGTCGCGGAGGGTCAGCGGTAGCGGAGGACGCCGCGGATGTTGCGGCCGCCGAGCATGTCCTCGAACCCCTGGTTGATGTCGTCCAGGGCGTACTCGCGGGTGACCATGCCGGCCAGATCCAGCTGCCCGCTGCGGTAGAGGTGCATGAGGCGCGGGATGTCCGAGTGCGGGTTGGCCGAGCCGAAGATCGTGCCGACCAGCTGCTTCTCCATCAGCGTGAGGTCGCAGAGCGAGATGTTGATCTCGGCCTCGTGCGCCGGGTGGATGTTCGTCACCACGACGCGGCCGCGCTTGGCGCACAGCGTCATGATCGGGGCGATCTGCTCGCCCTCACCCACGCCGACGGCGCAGACGATCTTGTCGCACATGCGACCCCAGGTGATCTCCTGGATGAGGTCGAACGCCTCGCCGATGCTGGGGGCGGTGTGCGTGGCGCCCATCTTCAGCGCCTGCTCACGCTTGAACTCCACCGGGTCGATGGCGACGATCTGGCGGGCGCCGGCCAGCCGGGCACCCTGCACCGCGGCCATGCCGATCCCGCCGACGCCGATCACCGCCACGTTGTCGCCCGGCTTGATCTCCGCCGCGTACACCGAGGAACCCCAGCCGGTGGTGACCCCGCAGCCGACCAGGCAGGCGAGCTCGAGCGGGATGTCGTCCTCGATCTTCACGCAGCTCATCTCGTTCACGACCGTGTGCTCCGAGAACGTGCCCAGGCAGACCATCGTCCAGAGGTCGGTGCCGTCGGCCGCGTGGTGGCGGGTCGTGCCGTCGAGCTGCGCGCCCACGAGCAGGGCGGCGCCGTTGTCGCACAGGTTGGAGTGGCCGTCCGCGCACGACTGGCAGTGACCGCAGGCCGGCACGAACGAGAAGACCACGTGATCGCCGGGGGCGACGGTGGTGACGCCCGGGCCGACCTCCTTCACGATGCCGGCGCCCTCGTGACCGCCGATCAGCGGCGTGATCGCCGGCAGGTCGCCGGTCCGTGCGTGGTCGTCGGAGTGGCACATGCCCGATGCGACCATCTCGACCAGCACCTCGCCCGCCTTGGGCGGATCGAGCGTGATCGTCTCGACGCTCCACGGGGCGTTCTGCTCCCAGAGGATGGCGGCTCGGGTCTCCATGGTGGCGGGCTCCTGACGCGGTGACGTTGAAGGCGACGACTCGGCTGACGACGTCGTCCCGACGGGATCCGCAGCGGTACCCCGTCGCTGGCGGACCGGCACGCTACCCGCGGCGTCCGGCCTGTCCAGAAACGGCCGGCGCCCGGTCGGCGGCGGCACCGGCCCGCACGCCGCCGGGAGGAACGCGGTCGGCCAGGATGGCGTCGTGCGCGCGGACCGGACGATCGCCCAGCGCCCAGCGCCCAGCGCCCAGCGCCCAGCGCCCAGCGGGCCGGCCGCGTGACCGATCTTCTTGACCGCGCGGTCAACAGAGCGTCGCGATGCATGACAAGCTTCTCCCCGCCGGGGGGCCAGGAGGGGGTTCCCGGGGGAGCAGACCGCCCGCGGCGCCGACGTGCGCCGCGCGAACGACACGTCCTGGAGCACATCGATGACCGACACCGCCACCCCCGCTGCCGACGCCGACGAGCCCACGTCCGACGACGTGATCGCCGAGCTCAACGCCTGGCTCGAGGAGAACTGGGATCCCGACCTCACCGTCGGTGAGTGGTGGGAGCGCCTCGGGCTGTCCGGCTGGGCTGCCCCGGGTCTGCCGACGAACGCCTACGGCAAGGGCCTGAGCCGCAACGACAGCGTGCGGGCGCAGGCCGCCATCGCCGAGTTCGGCGCGCTGGGAGCACCGGGCGGTCTCGGCCTGCTGCTCGCCGCCCCGACGATCGCCACGCACGGCACCCAGGAGCAGATCGACCACTACGTCCGCCGGATCGTGACCGGCGTCGACGCCTGGTGCCAGCTCTTCAGCGAGCCCGGTGCCGGCTCCGACCTGGCCGGTCTCACCACCCGGGCGATCGAGGACGGCGACGAGTTCGTGGTCAACGGCCAGAAGGTGTGGACGTCGCTCGGCCACACGGCCGACATGGGCATGCTCATCGCCCGCACCGACCAGGACGTGCCGAAGCACCAGGGCATCACCTGGTTCGCGTTCGACATGCACCAGCCCGGCGTCGACGTGCGCGGCCTGCGGGAGATGACCGGGCACGCCATGTTCAACGAGGTGTTCCTGACCGACGCCCGGGTGTCCGCCGACGCGATCATCGGCGACAAGAACAACGGCTGGGCCGTGACCAACACGACGCTCATGCACGAGCGCGCCGGTCTGGGCTCGGGCGGCGGCTCGGCCGCGGCGTCCGCGGTGTCGCCGGGCAGCGTGGCGAACCAGCTCGGCGCCCGCGCCGGCGACTTCGCTCCCAAGAAGGGCGGTTCGCGCAAGGGCGGCGGCGGCGCCATCGGCATGCTCGGCGCCATGCCGAAGATGCTCCAGGACCTGGCCCGCAGCAACGGCAGCCTGGACGACCCGACCATCCGCCAGGACCTCGTGCGGCTCTACACGATGGGCGAGCTCGGCCGGTACAACAACCTGCGCGTGAAGGCCGCCAAGCAGGCCGGTCGTGAGATCCCGGGCATGCCCAACATCTCCAAGCTGGCCATGAGCGACCTCATGCGCCTGGTCCGCGACCTCGGCCTGCGGATCGTCGGCCCGGCGGGCACGCTCCACGCGTACGACGACGAGCACAAGGCCGCGATCGAGGAGGCGACGGGCAACCCGTTCCTCAACATGGTCACGTGGGTCGCCCTGTGGGCCCAGGGGCCGTCGATCTACGGCGGCACCGACCAGATCCAGCGCAACATCATCGGCGAGCGCGTCCTCGGCCTCCCCAAGGAGCCGAACAACGACAAGACGATGCCGTTCTCCGAGCTGCCCAAGAACGCCTGAGTCGCGTCCGTCCCGTGGGGTCCGGAGTCCATCGGGCCGGGTCAGGACTGCATCCCGTCGGGTCCGGCCTGCACCCCGGTAGCGTGACGCCGTGAGCAGCACCGACGCCCCGGGCGGAACCGCGGCCGCCGACACGACGACGGGCGCGACCCCCGACGTGCCGCCGGCCAAGCGTCCCGCGGTCTGGAAGCAGCTCATCGCAGCGGTGATCACGATCGCCGTGCTCGTGATCGTGTTCCTCGGGATCTTCCCGAAGTTCGCCAACTACAGCGACGCGTGGGACGCCATCCAGGAGATGTCGGTCGCGTCGCTCGTGGTGTTCGGGGCGTTCACGATCCTCAACATCATCGTCTACGTGTTCCCGTACCAGGCGGCGCTGCCCGGCATCGGCTACCCGCGGGCGTTCATCGTCCGCCAGACCTCGTTCATGATCTCGAACGCGGTGCCGGCGGGCGGGGCGTTCGGCCTGGGCGTCCAGTACGCCATGCTCAACAGCTACGGCATCGGTCCCGCTGTGGCGTCCTCGGCCATCGGCGTGACCAGCGTCTGGAACATGCTCGTGACGCTGGCGTTGCCCGCCCTCGGTCTGCTGGCGCTGCTGGTCACCGGCGAGGCCACGGGCGCCATGGCGCTCGGCGCGATCGGCGCCCTGGTGGCGCTCGCCGTCGTGGTCGGCGTGCTGGCGCTCGTGCTGCGCAGCGAGGTGTGGGCGCTTCGGATCGGCGGGTGGGGTGACTCGCTCATGTCGAGGTTCCGCAAGGGCCAGGCGCCCGACACGGTCACCCAGGGCGTGGTCCGGTTCCGCGACCAGACGGTCGACGTCGTCCACGACCGCTGGGTGCTCCTCACGATCACGAACTTCGGCCAGCAGCTCGCGCAGTTCTCGGTGCTGGCGGTGGCGATCTACGGGCTCGGCGGCTCGTCGACCGGCATCAACCTGCTCGAGGTGTTCGCCGCCTTCGCGCTCGCCCGCCTGGCCGGGTTCATCCCGATCACGCCGGGCGGCCTGGGCACCGTCGACGCCGCGCTGGTGGGCCTGCTCCACGCGTTCGGCATGCAGGAGAACGAGGCGCTGGCCGCCAACCTGCTCTGGCGGGCCGCGACCTTCATCCCGCAGGTGGTGCTCGGCATCATCACCTTCATCATCTGGCGGGTGCAGCGGTCGCGGCAGATCTCGCACGGCGCCACCCCCGCCGCCGCCTGACGCTGCTTCCTGGTTCTGTTGCGCGATGTGCGGCAACTGGGCCGTCGATCGCGCAACAGAACGGCAGCGCTCAGCCGAAGGGCTCGGCCGGCGCGGCGGTGGCGACCTCGAGTCGTCGCAGGTACTCGCTCCGGGGGATCTCCACGGCGCCGAGCGAGGCGAGGTGCGGTGTGAGCCACTGCACGTCGAACAGGGCGTGCTGCACGTCGTCGAACAGCGCGGTGAGGTGGACGAGCGCGGCCTTGGACGCGTCCGTCGCCCGGTGGAACATCGACTCGCCCGCGAAGAACGCCCCGATCGACACGCCGTAGACCCCGCCGACCAGCTCGCCGTCCTCCCACACCTCCACCGAGTGCGCCCAGCCGAGCGAGTGCAGTCGGGCGTAGGCGCGGACGAACTCCTCGGTGATCCAGCCGTGCGGACGGCGAGGGTCCCCGCACGCCCGCATCACGCCCTCGAAGTCGCGGTCGAGCGTGGCGGTGAACCGGCGCAGGGAGCGCCGCAGGGACCGGCTGACGTGCAGCCCGGTCCCCGCCGCGACCGCGTCGGGCCCGACGGGGATCACCCCGCGCGGGTCGGGTGACCACCAGCCCAACCGGCGGCGGTCGATCGGCATCGGGAACAGCCCCGAGCGGTACGCGCCGAGCAACGTGCCCGGCTCCAGGTCACCGCCGAGGACGACGGGCCCGTCGGGCTCCGCGTCGTCGACCGGTGGGAAGACCCACCGACTCGGAGGTGGGTCGACCCGAGGGATCCGCCTCAGCCCTTCTTGTAGTCGTAGAAGCCGGCGCCCGACTTCCGACCGAGCTGCCCGGCCGACACCATGCGGCGCAGGACCGGCACGGCGGCGTAGTTCGGGTCCTTGAACTCCTCGTACAGCGCATCGAGGATGGCGAGCGAGGTGTCCAGGCCGACCAGGTCGAGCAGGGCGAGCGGTCCCATGGGGAAGTTGCAGCCGCCCTTCATGGCGGTGTCGATGTCCTCGGCCGAGGCGGTGCCGTTCTCGAGCAGCCGCACGGCGTTGTTGAGGTACGGGAACAGCAGGGCGTTCACGATGAAGCCCGCCTGGTCCTTGACCTGCACCGGGTTCTTGCCGCAGGCGGTGGCGAACGCGGTCGCCGCCTCGATGGTCTCGTCCGACGCCGTCAGCGGACGGACGATCTCGACCAGCGACATGGCGGGCGCGGGGTTGAAGAAGTGGACGCCGCAGACCTTGTCGGCGCGGTTCGTGGCGACGGCCATCTCCACGACCGGGAGGGTCGAGGTGTTGGTGGCCAGGATGGCCGAGTCCTTCACGATCGAGTCGAGCTCGGAGAACAGCGACCGCTTGACGTCGAGGTCCTCGACGACGGACTCGATGACCAGGTCGCAGTCGACCAGCGCGCCCAGGTGGTCGGTGGCCGACACACGGGCCCGGACCTCGTCCGCCGTGGCCTGCTCGAGCTTGCCGCGCTCGACCTGCTTGGCCAGCGACTTCTCGAGCGACGCCACCATCGCGTCGGCCGTCTCCTGCTTGCGGGACCGCAGCACCACCTCGAAGCCGGACTTGGCCGCCACCTCGGCGATGCCCGACCCCATGATGCCCGACCCCAGGATCCCCACTCGTTCGATCGTCATGGCGTGCGATGTTACCGACGGGTAAGCGAACGGGCACAAGTTCGGCCCCCCGATCGGAGCCTGTACCTTCTCGTCCGTGGACGCCCCCGCGGACTGGACGCTGGCATGACGGGAACCCTGGCGCTCGTGGGCGGCATGGAGTGGACCGAGGGGTGCACCTTCGACGAGGGCCTCGTGGCCGGTGCGTCCGAGGTGCTCGTCATCCCGTCCGCCCTCGCGTACGAGAACCCCGGCGCCGCGGTCGAGCGGGCCCGCCAGTGGTTCGCGCGCTTCGGAGTGGGTGTGCGGGTGCTCGACGTGTACCGCCGCGCCGAGGCGATGGAGCCGGCGCCGGCCGAGCTCGCCTCCGCCGCCCAGGTGATCTACGTGGTGGGCGGCTCGCCCATGCACCTGCGTTCGGTGCTCAAGGACACGCCGCTGCTCGATGCCATGGTCGGCGCCTGGCGCGCCGGCGCCACGGTGGCCGCCTCGGGCGAGGCGGCGTCGGTCCTGTCCAGCCACATGGTCGACAGCCGGGGTGGGGCCTACACGGTCGGGCTGGACCTCATCGAGACGATCACGGTGATCCCGCGCAGCAACGCCTGGTCGCCCGAGAAGTGGCACCGCACGGTCGAGCTCGCCCGCCCCGGTCTGGTCGTGGTGGGCATCGACGAGGCCACCGCGCTCATCCACGCCCCCGACGGCACCTGGCGCGTCGAGGGCGCGGGCGGCGTGCAGGTCTTCCGCGACGGCAAGCCGACGGACCTGTCCGAGCTGCCGTCGCTGCTGCGCCCCGAGCCCGACTGACCACGGCGGTCGCCCGCCGGGTGCGTCAGCCCTTGGTCTCGGTGATCGTGACGGAGTTGATCACGACGTTCTCGGTCGGCTTCTGCTGGGCGTCGCCGAGCTTGCCGATCTCGTCGACCACCGCCTGGCCCTCGACCACCTGGCCGAACAGGGAGTAGCTCGGCTGGAGCTGGGCCCCACCGCCCGGCAGCACGACGAAGAACTGGCTGCCGTTCGTGTTGGGACCCGAGTTCGCCATGGCGAGCGTGTAGTCGGCGTACTCGTCGGAGGAGGCGGGGA
>JAEXGP010000283.1 GCA_023450775.1 Actinomycetes bacterium
GTCCCAGGGCGCGGCCGTCTGGGGCGGGCGGAACCGGAGCTCGCCGACCGGTGGCGCGGCGAACGGGATGCCGGCGAAGCGGGCGACGCCGTCGCGCCACTCGCCGCGCAGGGCGCCGTGCGTGGTCGTGACGACGACGTGGTCGCCGTCGCCGGGCGTTGCGGGTGCGGTCTCGGTCGCTGCCATCGCCCTGATCTAGCACCGGGCGGTCTCGTCGCGTCGGGCGCACGTCTCGGGCCCGGGTCGGACGGGGTGCTCGGGGGGCCCCTCCGGGCCATGACCGCGGCGGCGCGATGCCAGCCTGAGCGCTCGCTACGCTCCCGGCGTGCGCGTGCTGGTGACCGGAGCGACAGGGTTCGTGGGATCGCATGCCGTCCGGGCGCTGGTGGACGCGGGGCACCGCGTGACCTGCCTGGTGCGCGACCCCGCCCGGCTGGACTCGGCGCTGCCGGCCGAGGTCCGCGAGCAGGTCCAGGTCGCCATCGGCGACGTGCTCGTGGCCGACTCGGTGGAGCGCGCGCTGGAGGGGTGCGAGGGCGTGCTGCACGCGGCGGGAGCGGTCGGGGTGACCTCGTCGAGGTCGGGTTCCCGCGACGTCAACGTCGAGGGCACCCGCAACGTGGTCGGACTGGCCGTGAAGGCCGGCTGCGACCCGATCGTCTACACGTCGACGGTGGTCGTGCTCGACGAGACCGCCCCGGTCCTCACGTCGGACACGCCGCTCGGCTCGCCGCCCGGTCCCTACGGCCGGTCCAAGCTGGTGGCGGAGCAGTACGTGCAGGCGCAGCAGGAGTCGGGCGCCCCGGTGACCAGCTTCTACGTCGGCGGCGTGTTCGGGCCGGACTGCCCCGACATCGCGTCCGGCATGCAGGGGATCATCGGCGCGGTGAACCAGCTGATGCCCGTGACGAACGGCGGCGTCGGCACGATCGACGCCCGGGATCTGGCGCAGCTCCTCGTGGCCGCCATGGAGCCCGGTCGCGGACCCCGTCACTACATCGCCGGCGGCCAGTTCCTCAGCTGGGCGGAGTGGTCCGACCTGCTGGGCGACGTCATCGGCCGGCCGATCCGTCGGGTGCCCATGCCGTCGGTGGTCCTCCGCTCCACCGGCCGGGCGCTCGACCTGCTGAAGGTCATCCGGGACTTCGACTACCCGCTCACCCACGAGGCGGCGACGCAGATGACGTCCGCGCCGAGGTCCGACGACCGCGCCACGCTCGAGGAGCTCGGCGTGACCGTGCGGCCGGTCGGCGAGACGCTGGCCGACAGCGTCCGCTGGCTGATCCGCGAGGGCCACATCGACCCGTCGAAGGCGCCCCGGCTCGCCTGACCCGGACAGCGGGTGGGCGGGGTGTGCACGGGTGGGTGGGGCCGCGTCAGGTGCGGGTGAGCAGCAGCTGCAGCTCGAGCACGCCGTGGTCCTCGACCGACAGCACGATCGGCGCGGACGGCACCTGCACGCCGAAGTCCGAGAACGTCACGTCGAGCGAGCCGACGACCACGACGGTCCCGTCGACGAGCTTGGCCTGCAGCGGGAACTCCACGGCCTTGGTCACGCCGTGGATCGTCAGGTCGCCCTTGGCGGTGGCGTTCACCTCGGCGCCGCTGGCGGAGTCGGGGCCGAGCTCGATCGGTGACGTCAGCTCGAACGTGGCCTGCGGGAACTGGTCGGTCTGCAGCGCGGACTGCACCCGGTTGTCGCGGCGGGACTCGTTGGTCGTGATCTTCGTGAGGTCGATCGTGAACTCGGCGTCGGTCACCTGCGTGCCGGCGATCGTCATGGAGCCGGAGACGGCGTTGGTGCGGCCGACGGCCTCGGTCGAGCCGATCGAGGCCAGCTCCTCCTTGATCCGGAAGCCGACGAACGTGCCGGTCGCCGACTCGTAGTCGAACTCGCCGGTCGCCGTGTCCACCGACCAGGTGCCGTCGATCCCGGTCGGGGCGCCCGCCGCCGTCGTGCTCGGCTCGCCGTCCGGGGCCGTCGTCGTGGTCACGCCCTCGGCGGCGGTGTCCAGATCGACCGCGTCGGGGCTGTCGTCGCGGAAGAACCAGTAGAGGCCGCCACCGACGAGCGCCAGCACGGCGACGACGACGACCACGGACACGGTCTTGGCCTTGGGGGACATGGCGGGCATGGTAGGGACGCTGGCCGAGAGGCGGCTGTCAACGACCTGGGAGCCGGCCGAGAGCGCGCCCCGGGGACTGCGAGCGGCACGCCACGGGCACGCCGCGGCCACCCCGCCCGGTGCGGGCGTGCGGATCGTCGCCGCCGGTCGGTCTGGTAGAACCGCCCTTCATCGGGGGGGACCGACGCGATCCAGGGGGACGCAACGTGAGCATCGACTTCAGCCTGTCACCGGAGCTCGAGGAGATCCGGGCCCGGGTGCGGACCTTCGTCGACGAGGTCATCAAGCCCACCGAGGATCGCATCCGCGACGAGCACCTCGAGGACACCGACCGCGACGCCTACCTGGGCGCGCTGATCGGCATGCGCAAGGAGGCGTTCGACGCCGGGATCTGGCTGCCCCACATGCCGAAGGAGTGGGGCGGCATGGGGCTGGGCCACGTCGAGCTCGCCATGGTCCAGGCCGAGGCGGCCAAGAGCTACTACGGCCCGTGGGTCTTCAACTGCCAGGCGCCCGACGAGGGCAACATGCACACCCTCCTGCACTGGGCGACCGAGGAGCAGAAGGAGAAGTACCTCAAGCCGCTGTGCGAGGGCCGCACCTGGTCCTGCTTCGCCATGACCGAGCCCGAGGTGGCCGGCTCGGACCCGACGCTCATCCGCACGACCGCCTACCAGGACGGCGAGGAGTGGGTGATCAACGGGCACAAGTGGTTCATCTCCAACGCCCACCGCGCCAGCTTCGCCATCCTCATCGCCCGCACCGAGGAGGACCCCGACCTCCCGCAGGCCGCCAACACCGCCTTCATCGTGGACATCCCGTCGCCCGGCTGGAACGAGGTTCGCCAGATCGAGACCATGCACGGCTCGACCGGTCACTCCGAGATCGTGATCGAGGACCTGCGGGTGCACGAGTCGCAGATGCTCGGCGGGCGGGGGCAGGGTCACCTGCTCGGTCAGTACCGCCTGGGTCCGGCCCGGCTGGCGCACTGCATGCGGTGGATCGCCCAGGCCGAGACCGCGCTGGACATGATGGTCGACCGCTCGCTCAACCGGTACGCCCACGGGTCGCTCCTGGCCGAGAAGCAGGGCATCCAGTGGATGATCGCGGACTCGTCGATGGAGCTGTACCAGGCCAAGCTCATGGTCCTGCACGCGGCGTACAAGATCGACCGTGGCGACGACTTCAAGGCCGAGGTGTCCATGGCCAAGCACTTCGTCGCCAACATGCTGAACCGGGTGATCGACCGGTCGATCCAGGTCCACGGCGCGCTCGGCTACTCGACCGACACGCCGCTCGCGCACATGTACCAGCACGCCCGTTGGGCGCGGTTCGCCGACGGTGCGGACGAGGTGCACCAGATGCGCATCGCACAGCGGACGATCGCGGCCTACAAGGACGACGGCAGCACCCGCGCCGCCACCGGCGACCTCCCCATCTAGGACCGCCCGCCGGCATATGGGGGTCGCGCCCGGACAAGGATTGTCCGCTGCGGCCCGCAGATCCCGGTGGCGGCGGGTGTCACCCGACCCGGCGCAACGCCTCCCGCGTGAGCTCGGCCAGCGACCCGTAGCCGTCCACGGCCATGATCAGGTCGGTCTCGGCCAGCAGGCACCGCAGCAGGTGCTCCACGCCGGCCTGGCCGCCCACGGCCATGGCGTACGCGTACGGCCGGCCGATGCCGACCGCCGTGGCGCCGAGCGCGAGCGCCTTGACCACGTCCGCGCCCGAGCGGATGCCGGAGTCGAACACGACCGGCGCGTCGCCGACGGCGTCCACCACGCCGGGCAGGCACTCGAGCGCCGGCAGACCGCCATCGGCCTGGCGTCCGCCGTGGTTGGAGCACCAGATGCCGTCAACGCCGTGATCGAGCGCCCGGCGCGCGTCCTCGGGGTCGCACACCCCCTTCAGCAGCAGAGGCAGGTCGGTGTACGAGCGGATGCGGTCGAGGTCGTCCCAGCCCATGCCGGGGTTGCCGAACGTCAGCGCCCACAGCCCCGTCGCGGCCTCGACGTCCTCCTCCGGCGGGCGCTCCAGCCGCGACCGGAACACCGGGTCGCTGAAGTAGTTGGCCAGGCACAGGCCCTGGAGCTGCGGGAAGCTCGCGATCGACAGGTCGCGGGGTCGCCAGCCCAGGGTCAGGGTGTCGAGCGTGACCACGATCGCCGACCAGCCCGCGGCCTCGGCCCGCCGGACGAGGCTCTCGCAGACCGCCGGATCGTTGGGTGGGTAGAGCTGGAACCAGCCCGGCGTGTCGCCGAGCGCGGCGGCCACGTCCTCGAGCGGGTCCTGCATGAGCGTCGACGCGACCATCGGCACGCCGCTGGTCGCTGACGCCCTGGCGGTCGCCAGGTCGCCGTGGCCGCCCATCGTCGCACCCTGGTGTTCGGGCTCGCACAGGCCGATCACGCCGACGGGCGCCAGCATCAGCGGTGTGTCGAACCGCGTGCCGAACATCTCGACCGAGACGTCCCGGTCCGCGGCCCCGCGGAGGATCCGCGGCATGAGGCCCCACCGCTCGAACGCGGACACGTTCGCCCGCTGGGTGTGCTCGGTGCCCGCACCGCCGGTCACGTAGGACCAGATCTGCTCCGACATCGCCTCCTGGGCGCGGCGCTCGAGCTCGGCGTAGGCCATGGGGAGGTCCGGGACCTCGCCGGTCAGCCCGCCCAGATAGACCTGCAGCTGCCAGTCCCCGTGGTTCGCCACGTCGGCCCCCTTCCCGGTGCGTGCGCCGCACCGGATCGATCGTCGGTGCGTCATTCTGGTCCACCCACGATCGACCGCATCCCGACGGGTCGGCGCCGTAGGGTGCGCGGATGACCACGCTCACCGTCCTGGGGGACCCCACCGCCGGCGCCGAGACCACCACGGTCGAGGCCGAGCTCGTCGGCGGCCGAGCGCTGGTCGCCGCCGACGACCTGCCCGGCGCCATCGGCTGGACGCTGAAGCCCGAGGGCCTCTGCCGCGGCGACCAGTGCGTCCCGGTGCGCGACCGCGCCGCCCTCGGCGGCACGGACGCCGGCGGTCAGGAACCGGC
>JAEXGP010000396.1 GCA_023450775.1 Actinomycetes bacterium
GTGTCCAGAGCAGTCGTTGACCGCGTGTTGACACCTGCGGAGCAGAGTCGGAGTCGTACGGCGGTGGCTCTCGAACGAGGTCCGCTCGCCAACAGCGGTGCCGTGGTGGGTGTCACGGTCGCCGGACCGGGATGGGAGAGGCGCAGGTGTCCCGACCTGCGGCGAGGCCCGGTCCGACGGCACGCGTTGCTCGCCGCGGCCCCGCCGTACCCGCCCCGCATCCGACCGAGCCCCTCAGCCCCTGGGCGTGGTCGACGGGGTGAGACGACACGTCGACCGGGCCCGACCGCACCGCCCCGCGCGGCGGGCCCGGTCCGGTCACCGGTCCGGTCACCGTTCCGCCCGCGGCGCCGTCCGAGCGACCGAGTGGGCGCGTCCACGCCCGAGCGGCGTTCAGTCCAGGCGGACCGTCACGATGCGGTGGGGATCGACCTCGAGCGTGCCGGTGAACGTGTCGAGCTCCCGGCCCCGCAGGTCCACGACCGCGCCCGCGCGTCCTTCGATCCGGAGCACCGCGCCGCGGTCGCCCGTGGCGTGCGCCCGCACGACCAGCCGGCCGTGGTCGTCGCGCAGCACGGCGTCCACGTCGAGCGCGCCGTCGGCGACGCCCCTGCTGCCGTCGGCGTCGCCCCTGCTGCCGTCGGCGTCGCCGTCGACGGTGAGCAGCGAGCCCCGATCGCCCAGGTCCCCGCCGCCCTCGGCGACGACCGGCAGCAGCGGGTTCCACACTGCATCGGCCAGGGCGTACGGATCGGTCGGCGTCCCCTCGGCGTCGAGACGGACGGCATAGCTGAGCTCGAGCGGCCGCAGCGTCTGCGCGCCCTCGAGCCGGTCGAACGGGCCCGCGGGCTGCGGCCGCGACGGCATGGGACCGCGGGACAGCCAACCGGTCGAGCGCACCAGCGTGAGCGCCAGGGCGGAGGCCGTGGTGCCCTCGGGCGGTGCCACGCCCAGCGCAGCGCCCTGCTCGGCGGTCATGCCGGTGGTGTCGGCCACGGTGGCGCCGTCGGGCGTCCGGAGGCCCACGAGCTCGTACTCGCACAGCCCCTCGTGGGTGACCGTCAGCCCGCCGGCCTGCACGAAGCGCCGGGACGGGAACGTCGGCACGCCCCACTCGTTGGGCCCGCCCTCGATCCACAGCGGGCGCTCGACCACCGCGTACGCGTCCTCGGCGCGGCTGTGGGTCGCCGGCTCCGGCAGCGGCAGGTGGACCCGCAGCCGGTGGTCCCGGGCCCGCTGGTCCCACGCGGTGGTGACGCGCACGGTCGGGTCGTCCGCGCGGACCTCGACGGTGGTGGTGAACACCTGGGTGACCTCGCCCACGCGCCGGTAGGTCTCACCGCCGGCCCAGCCGGTCGTCATCTCGTCCTGGCCGTCGATCGCGCAGCGCTCCGGCAGCACGTACGTGGAGCGGATCACCAGCCGGCCCCGGATCGGTCCGGCCTCGGTGCGGGTGACCTCGACGGCGACCGGCGCGTCGACCACCACGTCGACCTCTGGCGGGCACCAGTTGTAGGTGTCGCCGGCGTCGCCGTCGTCGACCAGCCGCCCGAAGCCGGCCAGCCCGTCGATGCTGAACGTGCCGTCGACCGGGTCCGCCACCACCGTGACGAGCCCGTTGGTCAGGCCGAGCTCGCCGTCGGCCGCCACCGGGTGCTCGGGCTCGACCGGCTCCCACCGGGCCCAGCCGTAGCCGGGGACGTCGGCGGCCAGCGCCAGGACGTGGCGGGTCGGGTCGCTGCGGTGCACGACCAGGCGCAGCTCGAACGACGGGTCCTCGGCCGCCCGCTGGCCGACCAGGGCGAGCGCGTCGGCGGAGGACACCGCGCCGTCGCCGGGGGCGGTCGTCAGCAGGTGGGCGGTGATCCCGGCGGGGCCGTCGTGCTCCTCGATGCGCACCGAGCGGGTGGCCGGGTGCTCGGCGAGCGCGGCGAGCGCCAGGCGCATGGGAGCCTCCTCGCCGACCGCGCCGTCGATCTCCTCGACCGCGGGAACGGCCGCCACGACCTGCACCGCGGGGTGCTCGAGCGGTTCCCCGTCGGCCGGACCGGGGATGTCGATCTCCACCACGCCCGTGCGCGTCCGGGCGGTGGCGTTGAGCACGACCGCGCCGGGCCGGGCCATCCGCCGCGCCGCCGCCTGCACCGCCCGATCGGCGATGCCCTGGGCCAGCCGGGTCGACTCGGCGTAGCGCAGCAGCACGGCGTCGACGACCTCGTCGTGGCTGCACGCGCAGATGGAGTCGTGCGCGGCGTTGCGGATGACGTCGAGCCAGGCGGCGTCGAACACCGGCTGCCAGCGGTCGGGCCGTCCGCCGCGGGCCGGGTCGCCCAGCCACAGCGCGGCGAGCGGCTCGGCCACCCGCTCCAACGTCCGCTCGGCCCGCGCCGCGGCCTGCTTGACGTCGACCCGGTTGGAGGCGACGCCCATGAGGACGTTCGCCCGCAGCCCCGAGCGCATCTCGCCGTGCAGCTCGGGCAGGTGGTCGCTCGGCGCATCGGCCAGGTGCTCCGCGAGCGAGCGGATGGTGAGCTCGTAGGCGTCGCCATCGGTGCGGGCCGCCTCGAGCTCGTTCAGCTGGGCGACGACCGAGCTGAGGTGGGCGGGCGGCACCTCGTGGTCCATGCCGGCCATCAGCAGGAGCGGATCGCCCACCAGGGGTCCCTGGAGCAGCCGGAAGATCTCGATCTTCTCGCGGACCCCGGCGGGGTCGCGAGGGAGCTCCGAGCCGTTGCCGTAGCCGGCCGGCAGGTACTCGGCCCGGACCCGGGAGCCGTCGGGGGCGATCCACCAGAACAGCGGCCCGTCGATGCTGGAGGGCACGCCCCGCCAGACCACGGCGTCGGTGAAGCCGAACTGCAGCAGCAGCTGCGGCATCTGCGCGATGTGGCCGAACATGTCGGGCAGGTAGCCCACCGGCATGGCGCCGCCGAAGGCCTCGGCCTTGCGGAGCCCGAGCTGGAGGTTGCGCACGTGCGTCTCGCCCGACACCAGGAACTCGTCGGGGAGCACGTACCAGGGGCCCATCGACAGGCGGCCCTCGGCCGCGAGCGACCGCAGACGGTCGGCCTCGTGCGGTCGGAGGCCCAGGTAGTCGTCGACGACCGCCATCTGCCCGTCGAGCTGGAAGTGGGCGAAGCCGGGGTCGGACTCCAGGCGGGGGAGGAGCTCGTCGAGCAGGTCGACCAGCCGGAGCCGGAAGGTGGGGTACGGCGAGTACCACTCGCGGTCCCAGTGCGTGTGCGGGACGACGTCGACGCGGCGGACGGTCCGGGAACCTCCTGCGGCGCCGGGGTCGGAGGGGGAGGGCGCGCTGGCGAGGTCGGTCATGCGCGAAGCGTATCGAGCCCCTCGACCGGCCCACCGGCCGTGGCGCGGCCGCTGCGCACGTGCGCCACTGCCGTGTCGGCGTGCTGCGTGCTGTCGGGTGTGCTGGGCGCCGTCGGGTCGTGCCGGCTCAGGCGGTGCGGCCGAGCGGTCGGAGCTGCTCGCGCGGGAACCACGCGGGCAGGACCGTGCCGTCCGACTGCCGGCGGAGGCGGTAGCCCTCGTCGGCGACGTCGGCCACCGTGAAGCCGCGCGTCCAGCGCTGGTCGAACCGGCTCTTCACCTCGACCGTGGTCCCGGCGTCGATCGGGACGTCGAGACGTGTGCCCGTCCCTTCCTCCATGTCGAATCCCTCCTCCCGGTCGCTGGTCCTCGCGTCGTCGACGACCACGATCGTGGGTCGCCGCACGGGTGCGTCGATCAGCATGTGCTTCCCCCCATTCTTCGGTCAGGCGGGGTCGCGAACTCAAGCACCCTGCCCACATTTCCTCCAGGAAGAGACGGAGTTCACGCGCTCGACACGCTCCGGTCCCGGGCGGGCCCCCGTCACCTCCTCGATCGGTCGGTCGCGGCCGATCCTGAGCGATCCGGACGCTCCCGGGAGCCGGCGTCGCGGCCGCTAGTTTCGGACCCATGGCCGGTCGCCGCCGCGGGCCCACGCTCGCCGTCGAGAAGGAGCTCTGGGAGTCGGGCAACGACGTCGTCGTCGGCGTGGACGAGGTCGGGCGCGGCGCCTGGGCCGGGCCGCTCACGATCGGTGCCGTGGTGCTGCCCAAGGACCGGCGCGTGTACGGCGTGCGCGACTCCAAGCAGCTCACAGAGCTGCGGCGCGAGCAGCTGTTCGACCGGGTCGGGGAGTGGTGCGTGGCGTGGTCGGTGGGACACGCCTCCCACGAGGAGTGCGACGAGCTCGGCATGTCCGAGGCGCAGCGCCTGGCCGCCCGCCGGGCGATCGACGGCCTGGGCGTGGAGCCCGACCGGGTGCTCGTCGACGGTCGCTGGGACTTCGTCGGCGGTGGCCGCACGCGCATGATCGTGAAGGGCGACGCGACCTGCCTGTCGATCGCCGCCGCGTCGATCCTGGCCAAGGTGACCCGGGACCGGATCATGCGCGAGAACGCGGACAGCTACCCGGGCTTCGACTTCGACCGCAACAAGGGCTATCCGTGCCCTCGCCACCAGCTCGCCCTGAAGGGGTACGGCCCGACCGCCATCCACCGCCGCACCTGGGCGTTCATGGACGGCCTCCCGTGGGGCACCCGCCGTCCGGGTCACATGGAGGAGCCGACCCTCTTCTAAGAGCCGCGCGTCCCGTTGGCCTGCACGCCTCCGGCGGCCCCTCGTGGGTCGAGCGTCCCGTGAGGTGAGAGGGCGATGCGCCGGCGTCACACCGACGTGCCAGGGTGACGGACGTCGTGGAACCGGTCGTCGCTCGGCGGCCGGTTCGGCGTACGCTTGCAGGAGCAAGAGTCCGCTTGCCCGAGTTGCCCGTGCGTCCGCACGGCGTCGGTGCAGGTGGGCGGCAGTCACCCCCCCCCACGTCAGAGGCGTCCATCGTGAGTGACAACCCGACACGCGGCATCCGCTTCGGCAGTCCACGCAACACGCACCTGCACGAGGCCGACGGCACCGGCATGGGTCCGCCCGTTCCCGAGTGGGTGGAGGTCTCCCAGACCCTCGACCGCTGGTTCGCCTTCATCGACATCACCGGGTTCACCTCCTACACGGAGCAGCACGGCACCCAGGCCGCGCTCGAGGTGCTGGCCCGGTTCCGCTCCGCCGTCCGCCAGGTCACCGGCCGCCGCGGCGTGCGGGTGCTCAAGTGGCTGGGTGACGGCGTGATGCTCGTCAGCACCGCGCCGGGTCCGCTGACCGCGGCCGTGTGCGAGATCGCCACCCGCTTCGAGCGCGACCCGTTCGACGTCCACGCGGGCATCGCCGGCGGCAACGTCCTGCTGTTCGAGGGCGACGACTACGTGGGTCCGTCCGCCAACCACGCGGCGCGCCTGTGCGACGCCGCCGGTCCGGGCGAGGTCCTGGCGCTCGACGTCGTGGGCCACCTGCCCGACTGGATCCAGATCGACGACACGGTCGTGGTCCACGCCGACGGCATCGGCGAGATGCGTCCCGCCGTGCGGCTGAGCGTCCGGCCCGAGGCCCGTCCCGTCGCGCCCGAATCGGGCGTCGCGTGACCGGCACCACCACCGGCCCGCAGACCTCCGGCACGCCCGTCCCCGCCACCCGCGCCCCCTCGGCGCTGTGGGCGGTGGGGGCCTTCGTCGCCTGGACGCTGTTCGTCTGGATCGGCCGCATCCGCAACGCCCTGACCGACCCCGAGCTGTCGGGTTCCGACCGCGTCGGGCCGCTCGTGCTGTCGACGATCTTCGTGGCCGGGGCGATCGTGCTCGGCGCGCTCCTGTACCGCGATCACGTGGCCGCCACGGCGGCCTCGTCCCGCACCCTGCGGCTCGCCACTCGGGTGGTCGGCGGGTACACCACGGTGGTCTGGCTGGTGCGCGCGGGCGACATCGCGCTGGCCGGCGACCACGAGGTCGGCTTCGTCGTCGTGCACGTGGTGCTGGCCGTCGTGTCCATCGGTCTCGCCGCCTGGGCGGCGCTCGCGACCGAGCGTCGGTATGCCCACATAAGTCCGGTCATCGCCTGACACGACGCTCCCGATGGGGCATGATGCGTCCGTGGCTTCGGCCATGGCTGCGTCGTCCTCCCATCCACCCTTCCTCTCCCATGGGCGACGTGACCGAGGGTCGTCCTCCATCGGCAGTGATGGGGCTCGATGTCGGGACGACCCTCGCCCTTTCTCCTCCGCCGCCCGGCCCGTCCGGACGCCGAGCCGCCGGAGAACCACGTGGCCCTGACCCCGGAGCAGCACTCCGCCCGCCGGCTCGCCGCCGCCCTCGAACCCGTGGTGGGGCAGGTCTACTTCTCGCCCGAGGCCCACGCGAACTACGAGGCGCTCGGCTTCGACGCGAGTCCGGCCCAGGTGGCCGGGGTGGCCATGCCCGACGGTCCTGCGTACTTCACCAGTCGGGGGAGCCTTCTCGGCCAGGTGCCCGGGTCGGTCGTCGCGGCGGCGTTCGGGGTGTTCAACCCCGAGGTGGTGGACCTGTGCGTGGGGCTCGGCTGGACGCGCACCGACGCCGACACCATCCGGACCGCCCGCGCCGACGGGGCGGTCGCGCAGCTGCGCCGGATCCTCGGCCCGTCACCCGACGGTGTGGAGCTCGTGCGCGAGGCGCTCGGCGGAGGCGCCGCGGCCGCCGCGGTGGCCGGGCGACCGCTGGCGGCAGGCGTGCGTGCGCTCGACGTGCCCGAGGACCCGCTCGCCGCCGCGTGGCACCACGGCGACCTGCTGCGCGAGCACCGCGGCGACAGCCACACGGCGGCCTGGATCGGCGAGGGCCTGACCGCCACCGAGATCGGGCTCCTGACCGAGCTGTACTGGGGCCTGCCCATGCGCTCCTACAGCCGCACTCGGGCGTGGAGCGACCAGCAGTTCGACGCCGCCGAGGCGTCCCTGCGCGAACGGGGACTCCTCGACGGCGACGGCTTCTCCGAGGCCGGGCGGGTGCTGCGGGAGCGGATCGAGGCGACGACCGACGCCCAGATGGTGCCGGTGCTCGACGCGATCGGCGACGACCTGGCCGTGGTGTGCGACGTGCTCGAGCCGTGGGGCGCCGCCATCCGCGACGCCCGCGGCTACCCGGCCTCGGGCCCGCACGACCTCGCCGCTCGCTGAAGGTCAGCTCCCTCCTCGTCAGGTGCTGGCTCCGCGGGTTCCTGGCGCCACCTGAGAACCGTGGCGGTGCTCAGATGTCACCGGAACGCGGCGACGGCGTGCTCGGGGCGAGCCGCCGGCGCCCGGTCGCCGTGGTCGGCGGCCAGGCGATCGCGCCACCAGGCGACCGTGGCGGCCAGCGCGTCGTCCATGGGCGTGGCCTCCCAGCCGAACGTCTCGGTGAAGTCCCGCGAGTCCAGGACGAAGGGCTCGACGAACTGGTACCGCACCTCCTCGAGCTCCCGCATGAACGGGACGAACACGCCGGCCAGGCGGACCATCGCGTGCGGGATCACCCGGACCCGGACCGGCTCCACCCCGGCGAGCTCGCACATGCGCGTGACCATCTGCTGCATCGTGCGAGCGGGCGGGGTCGGGACGTGCCAGGCCCGGCCCCACGAGCGGTCGTCGGTCCCGAGCGTGGCCATCGCCCGACCCACGTCGGGGACGTACGTGAAGCTGTGCGGCAGGTTCGGGTCGCCGATCACCTGGGGCCGCTTGCCCCGCAGCATCGGCGGGACCGCCCGCTCGCCCAGGTAGCCGCCGTCGACGACGAGCGGACCGAAGAAGTCCGCGGCACGGGCCTCGGTGACGCGCACGCGGCCGGCGTGGTGGCGCTCCATCGCCTGCTCCCACATGGCGGCGCGGACCCGGCCCTTGGTGCTGGTCGTGGCGAGCGGCGTCGACTCGGTCATCGGGGAGTGCTCGTCGTAGCCGCCGGTGCGACGGCCGTCGACGGTCGCGGGCCCGTAGCCGTACAGATTGCCCATGATCACGTAGCCGGCGTCATGGGCCTCGGCGGCGTCGAGCAGCGCGGTCGCCATCGGCGGCCAGTCGGTGACCCAGCGGTGGTACTCGGGGTTGAGGCAGTTGTAGATCGTGGTGGCTCCCTCGCTGGCGGCGACCATCGACGCAGCGTCCGCGGCGTCGACCGAGCGACCGTCGACCCGGGCGGCGTCGTCGACGCCCAGCTCGAGGTCGGCGCTGATGCCGCCCGAGCGGGAGAGGACCCGGACGCGGTGCCCGGCGTCGAGCAGGGCGCGGGCCGTGGCGGTGCCGACCGGCCCCTTGCCGACGACGACGTGCAGGTCCGTGTTGGCGGGCGGGGTGGGGGTGGTGGTCATGGGGTTCTCCTCGGTGTCGGTGGCGAAACGAGAGCGGTGCTCTCTGTTGCGATCAGTGTCCACGATCCCGGATCGAAAAGCAAGAGCACCGCTCACATCCGTGTGCACCGCTCCGGTTGCTGGCACACTGACGTCATGACCCCGACCGCGGATGCCACCAACGCCGACCCCGCCGGTGCGCCACGCACCGCCCGAGCCCGGGCCCGGGCCGCCCTCGTGGCCGACATCACCGACCTGGCCCGGCGGCAGCTCGCCGAGTCGGGTCCCGCGGGGCTGTCGCTCCGTGCCGTCGCCCGCGAGCTCGGCATGGCGTCGTCGGCGGTCTACCGCTACTTCCCGAGCCGCGACGACCTGCTGACCGCGCTCATCATCGAGGCGTACGACGCCATCGGGGAGGTGGCCGAGCGGGCGGACGCCGCAGCGGTGGCCGACGGGGCGACGCCGGGGGAGCGGTGGCTGCGCACGTGCCGGGCCGTGCGGTCCTGGGCGATCGAGCACCCGCACGAGTGGGCGCTGGTGTACGGCTCGCCGGTGGTCGGCTACGCCGCCCCGGCCGACACCGTGGGGCCCGCGGCACGGGTGGCGACGGCGCTCGCGGCGATCACGGTCGCTGCGCTCGACGAGGGCTCGCTCGACCCGCCGGTGCGCGACGTGGGGACCGCCGCCCTCCTGGACGCCGGTGTGCTCGACGTGATCGGCGGCGAGCTGCCCGACCCACCCTTCGACGACGTCGTCGGCCGGGCGCTCACCATGTGGGTGTCGCTCGTCGGGTCGATCAACTTCGAGCTGTTCGGTCACCTCGAGAACGTGGTCACCGACCTCGACGCCTGGTTCGACGCCGCCATGACGATCGCCGCCGAGGCGACCGGCATGCACGTCCCCCGCTGACGGCCGTCGGTCCGGCAGCTGGTCGGTCGCGCGGGCTCGTCAGTGGGGCGGGCTCGTCAGTCGGGCGAGTTCACCATCGCCGCGGGCTCGTCAGTCGGGTGAGTTCACCATCGCCGCGGCGGACATCTCGAAGTACTCGCGCATCCGCTGCTCGACGGCAGCGCGGAGCTCGTCGTCGAGCGGTGCCTCGGGGATGGTCTCGACGAGTGCGGGCTCCATGGCGGCGAGCCAGTGCCGGCGCTCACGCTCGCCGACCACGAACGGGTTGTGACGCATGCGCAGCCGCGGGTGGCCGCGCTCGTCGGAGTAGGTGGTCGGGCCGCCCCAGTACTGGCCGAGGAAGAGCGCGAGGCGGCGCCGGGCGGGGCCCAGGTCCTGCTGGTCGGGGTACAGCGCGAGCAGCACCTCGTCGGTCTCGACCCGGTCGTAGAACCGGTCGACGAGGCGGTCGAAGAACGGCTGGCCGCCGACGGCCTGGAAGATCGTGACCTGGTACTCGTCGTCGGCCCCGTGGCGCTCGGGATTGCGGCGGGGCGGGCCCTGCACCTGCTGGGTCACCGGCGGGGTGGGGGTGGGCTGGGGGCTCGGCGGGTCGTCCTGGGGCACCGACCCATCGTGGCGCCCGCTGCGCCGGCCGGCCAAGCCACGTCACCCCGGTCCGTCCGCGTCTCGATCGCGCCGAGCGCCGCGACGGCCGAGTCAGGATGCAGGACCCGCTCCGGGCGGCGGCTACGCTCACCGGCGCTATGGGTCAGCCCGTCACCGTCCTGGAGAAGCCCTCGAGCCGTCCCGGCATCGTGCGCTTCGAGATCAACCGGACCCTCACCGGCATGGGTCACGAGCGCTACCGCGCCGGCCAGGTCGTCGAGGGCGATCGTCCGCCGGACGAGCTGGCACGCCGGTTGTTCGAGCGGGGCGGCATCGACGCGGTGCACATCAACTCGAACGTGATCACGGTCGACCTCGGCCGCGGGGCCACCACCGACGGCATCGCCGAGATCATCCAGGACCTGTACACGTACTACCGGCCGGGGGTCGAGGTCCCCGATCCGGCATCCTTCGGCGCTCCCGCCGAGTGATCCCCGCCCGAGAGGGTTCTCCGGTCGGGATCTCGACAGGGCTCGTCGTTGTGCACCCCTCTGTCCCGAGGACGGCGCGGGCGGTGCGGAGCGAGCGGTCGACGATGTCGGGGTTCGTGTCCCGGTAGTAGGGCAGCGCCTGCAGCGCGGCCGACACCGCCCAGGCCCGACCTCTGCGCCACGTGTCGTCGTCCACGTCGAGCGCCGTCCTCAGCACCTGCCGGCTCGGTCCGTCGAAGAGGTGCCACGCGCACATCAGCTCGACCGCCGGGTCGCCGACCGCCAGGCCGCTCCAGTCGATGACGCCGGCCAATCCGCCGTCGCGTCGCAACAGGTTGCCGTCGGACAGGTCGCCGTGGACCCAGACCGGTGTGCCGTCCCACGCGGGGGCGTCGACGCCGTCCTGCCAGCACGCCGTCAGGGCGTCGACGTCGTCCGGTGCGAGCCCGGGGAACGCCTCGGGGTCGCGGACCATGGCGCGCAGCCGCTCGGCCGCGGCTCGCGTGGGCTCGTCCGCGGCGGCGAGCGGTCCACCGCGCCGTCCCGGACGGACCGCCGGTGCGCCGTCGGTGGGGCACGCCCGCAGGGCCAGGACGAACTCGGCGAGCTCCTCGGCGAGGGCCGGGAGCGCGGCACCGTCGTCGGGGTCGGGGTGTGTGCCGTCGATCCACGGCGTGACGTACCAGCGGAACGGGTAGCCGGCACCGGGTCGCCCCAGCGCCACCGGCACCGGCACGTCGACGCCGAGCCGCGGTGCCAGGGCCCGCAGCCAGCGCTGCTCCCGCTCGCCCTGGCCGTCGGCCCACCCGACCTTGGGCAGGCGCACCGACAGCTCGTCGCCGAGCCGGAAGATCACGTGGTCGGTGCCCCACGCCGTCACCCGGCGGAGGGGGAGGCCGGCCAGGTCGGGCAGGGTCGGGTCGGGCAGGGTCGGGTCGGGCAAATGGTCGGCGAGCAACGTGCGGACCAGGCGCTCGTCGACGTCGACCTCGTCGGGGTGCATCCGCGGCACGTGGTTCGGGTCGTCGTCGCGGGCCACGGGGCGCCATCCGAGCAGGGTGGGTGCACGGCGATCCACCGGGTTCCGGAGTCGCTTGACGGCACAGAACATGTGTTCGATGCTGGGCGGCATGGCAGCCGGGGAGCCAGCTCACGAACTGACGCTGTTGCGAGGAGCGCGATCGGGCCCTGACCGGCCTCCCCTCGACCGTACCGACCGGGCCGGGCGGCTGGCCCGTCTCCGCGAGCTGGCCGGGGATCTGAGCCCCGTCACCCTCGCCCGGGACCGCTGCCTGCCCGTCCTCCCCGCCATCGAGGCGCTCCTGCCCGGCGGCCTGCGGCGGGGCAGCACCGTGTCGGTCGACGGTCCGGGCTCGACCGCGCTGCTGCACGCCGTGCTGGCCGGACCCACCCGCGCCGGGTCGTGGG